>URGY01000264.1 GCA_900547505.1 uncultured Collinsella sp. | reverse complement strand
ATACGAGATGCAGCGTAGTCTCGTGGGCTCGGAGATGTGTATAAGAGACAGGAGACAAGCTCATCGCGCGTATGCTTGTCACCGCCCAGCACGACCAGCGCCTTGGTGCCACCGTAGTGAGCGACCAGTCGTCCACACCAGCGAGCCACGTCTCCATCCGCAACAAGGCGCGTCGGCATACCAAACCCATAGTTGACCATCGTATCCACAACCCTTCCGTGCATGTAGGTGGCACCAATCGTTAGGCTCATGCTACGAAGCGAGGTTTTCCGAGCTGTTTCGCACTCTTTAGAGCTGCGTTAAAACCCGATGCAGCCGCACGGCCATACCTACCAAAACAAACCAGTCCCTTTTTGGCAGGTTTTGACGATGTCCGGACGAGCGGGTATTATCGAACATGCATTCGATAAGAACATGTGTTTGATGGGAGGCTCGGATGGCACACGAGCAGCACACCTACATCTGCATCGACCTCAAGACGTTTTATGCCAGCGTCGAGTGCGTCGATCGTGGGCTCGACCCGCTCACTACGTGCCTGGTCGTTGCCGACGAATCGCGCGGGCGCACGACCATCTGCCTCGCCATCACACAGGCCATGAAGGACCTCGGGATACACAACCGCTGCCGTCTGTTCGAGATTCCCGACGGTATCGACTACATCAAGGCCGTACCGCGCATGCAGCATTACATGGAAGTGTCGGCGAAAATCTACGGCATCTATCTGGAATACGTCAGTCCGCAAGACGTTCACGTCTATTCCATCGACGAATGCTTTATCGACGTGACGCCCTATCTAGACCTCTACCATACCAATGCCAAAGGCTTTGCCTGCATGTTGCGCGATGAGGTCCTCGCGCGCACCGGCATCACGGCGACGGTCGGCATCGGCCCCAACCTATTTCAGGCCAAGGTAGCGCTCGACATTACCGCCAAGCACGTACCCAGCCGCATCGGCATACTCGACGACGAGACCTTTCGCAAGGAGATCTGGCCCCATCGTCCCATCACCGATATCTGGGGCATCGGCCCCGGCGTGGCAGCCCGCCTCGAAAAGTACGGTGTCTACGATCTGATGGGTGTCGCCGCGCTCGACGAAAATCTGCTTTACGACGAGCTCGGCGTCAATGCCGAGTATCTCATCGACCACGCCTTCGGACGCGAGCCGACAACCATCGCGGATATCCAAGCCTATCGCCCACAGGCAACCTCAACTACCACAGGACAGGTGCTCTCGAAGGGCTATGTCTACGAGCAGGCCTACACTGTCTTGCGCGAGATGGTCGACAACGCCGTGTTGGACTTAGTCGATAAGCACGTGGTCTGCGACAGCATCTCGCTCTTTGTGGGTTATGCGAGCGAACGAGCCGACATACGCCGCCTCGACGCCAGCGGCACAGCGCAATATGTGGACGGATGCGGGCACCTGCGCTCGAGCACGTCGAGCATCGTGCCCACCGCAACCACCGGCCCCGAGCTCGCACCCCGTGCGCCCAAGCCCGTCCAGCGCGATGACGAACAGCGCCGCCTGGTGCGCGAGGCACAGGCAATCGATGGCATCTTTGTGGGAGAGCATGGCGGCAAACCGCGCGGTGGCTATGCCGCTCTCTTCGCGCACTCCAACGCTTCGCGAAAGCTGCCCGAGCGCACCAATTCATTTAAGAAGATCATGGGCTATTTCGATGAGCTCTGGGCGCAGACCGTCGATCCCAAACGACCGGTCAAGCGCATCAACCTGGGATTTGGCAACCTCATGCCCGAGGAATTTGCCACCATCGACCTATTCAGCGATATCGAGGCCGATGAGCGCGAGCGCAACCTGGCGCGCGCCGTCCTGGCCGTGAAGGGCAGGTACGGCAAGAACGCGCTCGTCAAGGGATTAAGCTTCACCACCGGCGCCACCGCACGCGAACGCAACGATCAGGTAGGAGGACATCGTGCCTAAGTCCCAACAACCTGTCTCTTATACACATCTGACGCTGCCGACGAATAGCCTTGTGTAGA
>URGY01000263.1 GCA_900547505.1 uncultured Collinsella sp. | reverse complement strand
GCTATTCGTCGGCAGCGTCAGATGTGTATAAGAGACAGGTAGTTTTGCAGGATGGCTTCCTTTTCCAGGTCCAGGGCGCCGGCCTTCATGCCGGCAGCCTGCAGCATGGTGCCCATGCCGCCGTCAAACAGCAGGTGCCCCGTGCCCTCGATGGCGGCGCGCAGGCGATCGTCCTTAATGCGCAGGTCGTCGATCGTGCGTGGCTTGTACACAGCGCCGTTGCAGCGTGCGGCATTGACGGGCGCCGCCAGCGCGGCACCATCCGAATTATGAGTAATAAGCGGGGTGAACATCGGGGGCTCCTAGTGGCTGGAATAGCAGGTGGTGTGGGCGGCGCGGAAGCGGCAGTGCTCACGCATGCGGCAGATATTGCAGGTGGGGCGACTCTGGGCGTCGTGGACTTCGCCGTCAAACAGACCGATCACCGCGGTCACGCTCTTGGTGGGCATGAGCAGGCTGGTGGGGGTGACGGTAAGTCCAATGAGACGCGTGGCGTTGAGTGCATCCACGATCGAGCGCTGGGCAGAGAGCGGGCAGTCGCCATAGCCGGGACTGAAGCGCCAGTTGCCGGCGAGCCCGTGTGCAGCGGCCGCAGCCTTGACCTGCTGGTCCATCTGCTCGACGGCGGCTTCTACATAGGCAGAGCATGCGGCGTCGAGCACGGCGCCTTCCAGGGGTTGCTGGGTTCCGGTGGTTCGCAGGCGGCGTTCGGCAGACATCCCGAGGGTACATGCCATGAGCGCCGCCAGGCGGGCGTCCTTAAGGTGGCGATAGATATCACGACCCCGCAGCTCAACATTGGTGCCAACCAAGCGGATGCAGGGCTCGCCCTGCTCGTCAACGCCCGTGGCATCGACGGCAAACACGCGTCGCACGCCGCGGGGCTCGATATCCAGCTCTAGGCGCTCGACCACAAGCTCAATACGTCGTGACAGTTCGGGCTCAATCTGCTGGCCGCCGTAGCCCAGATACCGCAGCATCTCGGCACGGTCGACACGAGGGTGGTGGGCGGCGTCGATACGGTAAAGCGCCGGCGACGCAAGGTCGGCCGGCACTTCAACAACGGTTGTATCGACGTGCGGTTTTTCCATTACCCCAGGCGCTCCATAATGGTCGCGGCGATTGCAGGACGGTTCATAGTGTACAGGTGCAGACCGTCGGCACCGTGCTCCTTAAGGTCGCAAAGCTGACGAGCAGCATAATCTACACCGGCTGCCTTCAGGCTCTCGGGGTCGTTCTCGTACTTGGCGAGGATCTTGATGACGGGGGAGGGCAGCGACGCGCCGCACATAAAGACCATGCGGCTGATCTGCGACTTGCCCATAAACGGCATGATGCCCGCGGTAATGGGCACGGTGATGCCGGCCTTGTCGGCAAGCTCGCGGAAGCGATAGAAGCACTTGTTATCAAAGAAGAGCTGTGTCACAAAGAAGCTTGCGCCGGCATCTTGCTTTTGCTTGAGGTGCTCGACCGAGACGTTGAGGTCCTCGCAGGCAATGTGGCCCTCGGGGTAGGCTGCGGCGCCCACACAAAAGCCGGCGTCGACGAGCTCGGGGATGAGGTCGCGGGCGTAGGCGTAGTCCGAGGCGGGCTTGTCGTCCTCAGTCGCGCCAGCGGGAAGATCACCACGCAGGGCCAGGATGTTTTCAACGCCGGCGGTGCGATACTCGTCAATCTTGGCGGCGATGTCGGCGTGGGTGCGGCCCACGCAGGTGAGATGCGCTACCGAGGGCGTATCGAATTCGCTCGTAATCATATGCGCGATGGGGGCGGTGGTGGCACCGTTGCCCGAGCCGCCGGCCGAGCAGGTGACCGAGACAAAGCTCGGCGAAAGCTTGCACAGATTGCCTGCCACCTCGCGAGCCGTGTCGAGGGTAAGCTCGCCCTTGGGCGGGAACATCTCAAACGAAACGGGCGCGGTGCCCTGGGATGCTGCCTGCTTAAAAACGGCTCTTCGGTGGTTTCTGTGGGAGAGATTCCGGCATAGGCCCAGCTCAGCGGGC
>URGY01000262.1 GCA_900547505.1 uncultured Collinsella sp. | reverse complement strand
CGAGATGCAGCGTAGTCTCGTGGGCTCGGAGATGTGTATAAGAGACAGGCCTCGCGCGCATCGCTCTGGGCCTGACGAGCCGCCTCAAGGGCGCTCTCAAGCTCCTCAGCACGGTCGCGGCGGCTCTCAAGCGATGCCGTGACCTCCTCGAGCTGCTCGTCGATCTGCTCCATGCGCGAGGCGTACATGTTGTCCTCGACCTCGGCATTGGAAAGCGAATCCTTTACCTTGGCGAGCTCGAGCGCGGCATTATCGGCAACGCGCTGCACATCGCGCTGCTCGCGCGTGAGCTGCGAAATCTGATTGTCGAGCGCCACGCGACGCTCGTGGAGCTGGGCGGCGGCAGGACCGGCGGCGTCAACGTCCTCCTGGGCCTGCATATGCGCGCCGGTCACTTCCTCGAGCTGGGCACGTGCGTCCTCGAGCTCCTCGACCACGCGACGGCGCTGATGCTCGGAGCCCGAGATCTGGCCGCGCATGTCGGACAGGCGCGACACCATGTTGTGGCCCTTTTCCTCGAGCAGGCGCATGTCGGAGTTAATGCGACCGACCACATCTTGCATATGGCGGCGCTGCTCGCCCAAGTCGCCCACAAACAGGCCCTTTTCTTCGAGCATGACCTGGAGCTTCTCGAGCTCGCGCTCTTTCTCACCCAAGCGGTACTGCGCGAGCTCCAGCTCAGCGGCGCCCTCCTTAGAGTGGCTCTCCAGGTCGTTCCACTGCGATTGCAGCGAACGCAGCTCATCGACTGCCAGCATCTGCGTAAGCTCGTTCGCGCGCGAGGACAGCTCTTTGTACTTGCGCGCGCGATCGACCTGACGCTCCAGCGGTCGCAGCTGACGGGCGATCTCCTTGTTGATATCGCGGGCACGGGTCAGGTGCTCGTCCATCGACTTGATCTTCTTGAGCGCACGCTCCTTGCGACGCTTGTGCTTGGAGATGCCGGCGGCCTCCTCAATAAGGGCACGGCGCTCCTCGGGGCGGCTCTGCAAAATGGCATCGAGCTTGCCCTGACTGATGATGGAATGCGTATCCTTGCCCAGTCCCGAATCGTGCAGGATGTCCTGGATGTCCATCAGACGGCACGGGCTCGAGTTGATGAGGTACTCACTCTCGCCCGAGCGATACATGCGGCGGGTGATAGCCACCTCGTCAAAGTCGACGGGAAGCATATGGTCCGAGTTGTCGAGCACCAGCGTGACCTCGGCCACACCCACCGGCTTGCGCGCCGACGAGCCCGAGAAGATGACGTCTTCCATGGCCTGGCCGCGCAGCTGCTTGGCGCTCTGCTCGCCCAGGACCCACAGAATCGAGTCGGAGATGTTCGATTTTCCCGAGCCGTTGGGACCGACGATGACGGTCAGGCCCGGCTCAAACGTCATATGGGCGCGGTCGGCAAACGACTTGAACCCTTTGAGCGTGAGGGACTTGAGATACACGGTTCCTCGCTTAAACAGGCTTCTTGTTCAGAATCACGCCGTTGGTGGTGTAACCCATGCGGTCGAGTGCCTCAAGCGCGGCAGCTCCCTCGGCCTCCTTCTTGGAGGAACCGGTGCCGCGGCCCTGGCGGATACCGTCAATGAGAACCACGGCGGTAAAGGTCGGTGCGTGTGCCGGGCCCTCAGAGCCAACGAGCTTGTACGCCGGAGGCTCGTGGCCGTCGGCCTGCACGCACTCCTGCAAAAACGACTTGGGGTTCGCAGGATGCTCGGCACGTTCGGAGGCAAGGTGCGGCTTAAGCGTACGGTGGATAAAGTCCGCCGCAACGTCCCAGCCGGCATCCAGATACAGCGCGCCCACGAGCGACTCGTAGACGTTCTCGAGCGCCGAATGCAGGCCGCGTGCGCCCGTGCCGGTCTCGGAGGCACCAAAGATGATGATGTCATCGATGCCCAGCTCATGGGACACCTCGGACAGCGTGGCACCCGAGACGAGCGACACCTTCAGGCGCGTAAGCTTGCCCTCGTCAAACTCCGGATAGGACTCAAAGAGCGAGCGGGCAACCACGGCGCCCAAAATGGAATCGCCCAAAAACTCAAGGCGCTCATAACTGTCTCTTATACACATCTCCGAGCCCACGAGACTACGCTGCATCTCGT
>URGY01000261.1 GCA_900547505.1 uncultured Collinsella sp. | reverse complement strand
CGCTTCCACGAGCCAATATGCACCTCGTAGATGTTAAGCGGCTGCGACATGTGGTTGTGGCCGGCGCGGCGCTTGAGCCACGCGCCGTCGTTCCACTTATAGCCGTCGAGGGTCCACAGCACGCTTGCGGTACCCGGAGGGCACTCGGCCTTAAAGGCGTACGGATCGGCCTTGTAGAGCTTTTCGCCCTCGTTAGTCTCGATGAGATATTTATAGAGCTGACCCTGCTCAGCGCCAGGAATAAAGCCTTCCCAAATAGCGCTCGTATGCACGGGCACCAGTGGGTTTGCTTGTTCATCCCAATTGTTAAATTCACCGATAACGTGGACGCTCTTGACGTCGGGCGCCCAAACGCAAAAACGCCACCCGCGCGTACGATTCTGCGTGTCGGGGTGCGCGCCCATCTTTTCCCAGCTGCGCTCCCACATTCCAATGCCAAACAGGTAGACATCGTCCTTGGAGAGCTCCGGTGCGTGCGGAGCCGGTTTGCGGGTTGCGGGCTTTTTAGCCGTTGGCTTTAGCTTTGTATCGCTCACGTTTGATCCCATCATGACGCGGCAGCGTGTTGCCTTGGTGACTAGATGCGAAAGGTCCAAGGCTGCACGAATCGAAGGGACGGCGAAGTTTCTGTGATTCGTTCCACCTCGCGTGCTCGGTGGAACTTTCGGCAGAAACTACGATAACACCTGTGCGTTAGTTTTATGGACGAAAGCGGATTTGCGGGGGCGTTTAATCGGTAAGCGACATGTTTATACCACTGGCAGAATTGCCGTGGTAAAACTCTTGACAGTTTTACCAATTTGGGTTTCAAAATTGTTTGGCTGACGTTTGGTAAAACGATTTTAGCAGGATGTTTACCATTTGATATCGAAAGGTTCGTTTATGTCCCGTACCGCCGCTCCCAGGGTTGCTTTTATTTTCGATTGCGATGGCACGCTGGTTAATAGCACCCCCGTTTGGGCCTATGCCCAGCCCGAGTTATTGCACCGTCACGGGATTGACGTGACCGTGGATGACTTTGCCCAATTTGAGCACCTGTCGCTGGAGGACGAGTGCCAGGCCTACCACGACACTTGGGGCATTGGTGCGAATGGCGAGGAGCTGTATCGCGAGCTGGGTGAGATTTTGATTGATGGGTACTCCAAAGTGCCGCCGCGCGAGGGTCTCCTGGCATTTTTGGAGCAGGCGAAGGCGGCGGGTATAGCCATGTGCGTTGCCACGTCCACGCCGGCCGAGCTGGTTAAGTCTGCGCTTGCGGGTGCCGGGCTCGATGCCTACATGGAGTTTGTGACCACCACGGGCGAGGCGGGACGCTCCAAACAGTTCCCCGATGTGTACGAGTTGGCGCTGCACCGCCTGGAGGAGCGCCATGGGCACAAGTTTGAGTGCACATGGGTATTTGAGGATGCCGTCTTTGGACTTAAGAGCTCTGGCGTCGCTGGCTTTAAGCGCGTGGGCATCTATGACCCGCACGGCCGCATGAAGCGCGACGATGTGCGCGCCAACTGCGATATCTTTATCGACAGCTATGAGGAGCTTGACCTGGCCCGCGTGCTTTCGTTTGAGGGATAGGCGAGGGCTGTGGCTTGCAAGGTATTAGTTGTCTGCGGCTCGCCCGTGGTGGCGAGCACAGATCTGTTGCGTAGGCTAGCAGGGGAGTGCGACCACGTTGTCGCCGTGGACCGCGGGCTCGATGCGTTGCTGATCGCCGGCCTGGGCTGCGACGTGTATGTGGGGGATGCCGACACGGTGAGCGATGCGGGTCGAGCGCCAGTCGATGCCGCCACCGACTTTGAAGTTGAGCGCCACAACCCGTACAAGGACTATACAGATCTGGCTCTGGCGCTCGATTCCGTCCGCCGTCGCTGGCCGGGTGCTGAACTGGTTGCGACCTGCGCCACCGGCGGCCGCCCGGATATGGCGCTTTCCGTACTGGGGTTGCTCGCAGGCTACGAGGATTCCCCAGTCTGGATTGCCGAGGACGAAACCACGGCCCGTATCCTTCGCGCAGGCGAATCCTGGATAATCGAAGGCCATGAGGGCAGCACCTTCTCCATCATCGCCATAGCTGTCTCTTATACACATCTGACGCTGCCGACGAATAGCCTTGTGTAGA
>URGY01000260.1 GCA_900547505.1 uncultured Collinsella sp. | reverse complement strand
AGCGTTGCTGCCTAGGCTAGCCCCTTGTCACACAAACTACCGAAGCCTCAGAAAAGTTGAAATAATCGCCACTTTCCTTAACTAAAGCGTCTAGTATTTTGCGAACGCCGAACACGGCGCAGGATGGCCTGTCGGGTAACCGAAACCCGACGAGATTTGAGAGGAGAGCCGCATGTCGAGCCTCACCGGTAAGTCATTGAACCCTGTTATGAATCGCAGGAGCGTTATCGCGAGCGCAGCAGGTCTGGGGGCGATGTCCATTCTAGCTGGTTGCTCCTCCAACGGCGGCGACAGCGGTTCCGCTTCGAGCGACGCTTCGTTTAAGATCGGTACCATCGGCCCGCTGACCGGCGCCAACGCGTCCTACGGCAAGTCCGTTACCCAGGGTGTCGAGCTTGGCTGCAAGGATTTCTCGACCAAGGAGCGGCCGCTTGCCAGCAAGGCCGAGGATGACCAGGCCGACGGCGAGAAGGCCGTCAACGCCTTCAACACCCTGCTCGACTGGGGCATGCAGGCCCTCGTCGGCCCGACCACCACGGGTGCGTCGGTTGCCGTTGCCGCCGAGTGCGGTAACGACCCCAAGACGTTCATGATCACCCCGTCCGCGTCCTCCGAGGACGTCACCGACGGCAAGGATTGCGTCTTCCAGGTTTGCTTCACCGACCCCAACCAGGGTGTCAACGCTGCCAAGTTCCTGGCGCAGAAGTATGCGGACGAGAAGTTCGTGCTGTTCTATAACTCCGGCGACGCCTATTCTTCGGGCATCGCAGATTCCTTTAAGGCCCAGGCCGCTGAGTCCAAGCTCGAGATTGTTGACGAGGAGACCTTTAAGGACGACTCCGCCACGAGCTTTACCAACCAGCTGACCAAGGCCAAGCAGGCCGGCGCCACCATGATCTTTGCGCCGATCTACTACACGCCGGCGTCCGTCCTGCTCAAGAACGCCAAGGACATGGGCTACGACGTCAAGATGATGGGCTGCGACGGTATGGACGGCATCCTGGGCGTTGAGGGCTTCGATACCTCTCTTGCCGAGGGTCTGCTGCTCATGACCCCGTTCTCCGCCGACGACGAGAAGAACGCCGACTTCGTTAACGCTTACAAGGATAAGTACGGCGATACCCCCGACCAGTTTGCCGCTGACGCCTACGACGGCGTGCACGCGGTGGCCGAGGCCGTCAAGGAGGCCGGTCTTGGTGTCGACGCCGATCCGACCGAGGTCGCCGAGAAGCTGTCCAAGGCTATGCTCAAGATTACCGTTGACGGTCTGACCGGCAAGCTCACCTGGAACGATAAGGGCCAGGTCCAGAAGGAGCCCACGGCGTACGTCATCACCGACGGCAAGTACGTACAGGCCTAATTGGCCGCCTTACATAGAGCGGTTTTGATCCCAAGCAGGGGAGGTTTTGGCCTTCCCTGCTTGCTTGGTATCTAGGGACAGTGTAACGTCCCTGTTTCATACATTAACTGGAAACCTATTCGAAAGGGGGATGTGGAACATGACGGTCTTTATCCAATACCTGGTCAACGGCCTGTCCATGGGCAGCGTCTACGCCATCATCGCGTTGGGCTACACCATGGTCTACGGTATCGCCAAGATGCTCAACTTCGCTCACGGCGATGTCATCATGGTCGGTGCCTATGTCTCGTTCTGCGCCACGTCGTATCTCGGCCTCCCGGGCTGGGCATCTGTAGTTCTCTCTTGTGTGGCCTGCACGGTTCTCGGTGTTCTCATTGAGGGTCTGGCCTATAAGCCGCTGCGCCAAGCGGGCCCGCTGGCCGTTCTGATCACGGCCATCGGCGTGTCTTACTTCCTGCAGAACGCCGCGCAGCTTCTGTGGGGCGCCACGCCTAAGAACTTCACTTCGCTCGTCACCTTCCCGGTGCCGGAGTTCTTGGCCAAGTTTAACGTAAGCGCCGTCTCGCTCGTCACCATCGTCGCCTGCCTGGTTATCATGGCCGGCCTGATGTTCTTTACGGGTAAGACCAAGATGGGCAAGGCCATGCGCGCCGTGTCCGAGGACAAGGCCGCCGCTCAGCTCATGGGCATCAACGTCAACCGCACCACTGTCTCTTATACACATCTCCGAGCCCACGAGACTACGCTGCATCTCGTA
>URGY01000259.1 GCA_900547505.1 uncultured Collinsella sp. | reverse complement strand
GCCCCTGTCGCACGAGCTCTTCGATTTTGCGGAGACCATCTTTGACGTGCTCGAGAGCCGTCAGGTCACGCTTTCCAAAAAGGGCGAGGACAAGGGCGTCCGCCTGAGCTTTGAGGGCTTCCCATATCTCATTGTGTGGAGCAAGCCCGAGGGCGATTTTGTGGCGGTTGAGCCTTGGGGCGGTCTCTCGACCTGCTCCGATGAGGACGACGTGCTTGAGCATAAGCGCGGCTGCCTTGTCGCCAAGCCCAAGGAGACCGTCGTTCGCTCGTTCACGATTGAGATTCTGTAATTCCGTTTTGTCGACTCGTATCGCGAGGCACAAGGAGCCTGCGAGATAAGGAGCTAAAAATGATCCTCACCGTTACGATGAATCCGTCTGTCGATACGCGCTATCAGCTCGATGAGCTCGTTATCGACGACGTCAACCGTGTGACGCCCGAAAAGACCGCTGGCGGCAAGGGCCTCAACGTGGCCCGTGTGCTGGGTCAGCTGGGCGACGACGTTGTGGCGACCGGTCTGCTCGGTGGCCACATGGGCGCCTACATGGCTGAGCTCATGGACGCTAACGGCATTAAGAATGATTTTGTGCCCATCAAGGGCGAGACTCGCATTTGCCTCAACATCCTCCACGCCGGCAACCAGACCGAGCTGCTCGAGAGCGGCCCGACGATTGCCCCCGAGGAGCTCGATGCCTTTACCACCAAGTTTACCGAGCTTGCGGGCAAGGCCGACGTCGTCACCATCTCGGGTTCGCTGCCCCGCGGCGTCGAGGCGGACTACTACGCCAAGATCACGGGCATTGCCGAGAACGCCGGCGCCAAGGTGCTGCTCGATACCTCGGGTGCCTCTCTCGAGGCCGCGCTTAAGTCCGAAATTAAGCCCGAGCTGGTCAAGCCTAACCTGACCGAGATCAACGGCCTTCTGGGTACGAGCTTTACCACCGACGATGTGGACGAGCTCCGCGCCGCGCTCGCCTCTGATGCCCGCTTCTCCGATATCCCCTGGGTCGTCGTGTCCATGGGTGCTGCCGGCTCCGTTGGCTTCCACAATGGCCGTGCGTTCCGCGCAAAGACGCCCGACATCCCTGCCGTTAACGCCACGGGCTCTGGTGACTCCACTATCGCTGGCTTCGCGCATGCCATTGCTGCTGGCGCGGACGACGAGACGGTGCTGCGTACCGCCAACACCTGCGGCAAGCTCAATGCCATGGATCCCATGACCGGCCATCTGGTCATGGACCGTTGGGACGAGGTCTACAACGGCGTTGTCGTGACCGAGCTGTAAAAGCCTGGGCGTCGGCCCCGGCATTGCTTGCTAGCTCATGTCGACGACAAGTGCGGTAGCATTATGCTGGGGCGCGACGCCGAGTTTGTCGTGTTCAATCCCGACCTTACCCTGGTCGAGGCGTATGTGGGTGGCAACAGCGTCGGTAACGTGTTTGCCGAGTAGCCGCCAAAGAAGCGATCCGAGAGGGGATTTAGATGATTTACGGTGCATTGGGCGATATCGAGGAGTATCGCGGAATGCTCAAGGGCCTCGACGTGCTGATCGACTGGCTCGAGGAGAACGACCCGGCGGAGCTCGAGGTCGGTAGCCATCCGATTCTGGGCGACAAGGTCTTTGCGAACGTCATGGCGCCCACGACGCGTCCCGAGGCCGAGGCTCACTATGAGACGCATCAGCGCTATCATGATCTGCAGATCGACGTCGAGGGCCGCGAGGCCTTTAAGGTCGCTACGGGTAGCCTGACACTGGTCCAGGAGTTTGACGAGAAGGACGACTACGATCTGGTCGATTCCGACGCTTCGATCGCCGGCGATCTTGCTGACGATAAGTTTGCGTTGTTTGTTGCCGGCGAGCCTCATATGCCCACGCTCGAGTTCTCGGGCGATGGCGCGCAGCCGGTCAAGAAGATCTGCTTTAAGCTGCTTGCAGATGCTTACTGGGAAGAGTAACGAACTGCTCGGCTGAGCTATTCGTGTTGTGAGCGTTTTCCTTTGGAGGAGCGCGCTTAGGCCCCGCTGATTGCGGTTCCTTTGGGGATTGCGGCTGGCGGGGCTTTTGTTGAGTAGGGGCTGTCTCTTATACACATCTGACGCTGCCGACGAATAGCCTT
>URGY01000258.1 GCA_900547505.1 uncultured Collinsella sp. | reverse complement strand
CCGCACGCAAAGAAGGCCACTTAATGTGGCCTTCGTCTTGCGCAGGACTGTCCGAGCAGGGAACCTTATATGCCTCCGCCTGGACAGACGTTTCAGTTGTGGCTCAGCAGCTAGCAGCTACTTAATCTTGGTCGTACCCGGCGCCAGGTTGGGGTCGGTCTCGTTGGCCTCGGTCTGGAAGTGCTCGGTGTACACGTTCTTGCCGTCGCGGAACATCTCGTAGTATTGCATCTTGGCGTAATCCTCGCGTGCCTTGGTGGCGGCTGCTGCGGCGGTGTCGTCACCGGTGACGTTGGAGGAGAGCGCCCAGCGCAGGCTGGCGTCCTCGTAGCCCACGGAGTTGATAGCGGGCAGCGACTCGCGCAGCGTCATATGCGCTTTCTGGTAGTCGGTCAGCGGGGCGCCGATCAGCTGCATGAGCTGCGTGGACAGGTAGTTGGTGGACAGGTCGTCGACCTCACTCGTCTGGTCGCAACCGGCAACGTCGTAGTTGGCCCAGATGATGTAGTCGGTCTGCCACAAGCGCTCCTGGTGGGTGGCGTCGTCCTCGCCGGTAAACCACTTATCGTTGAACTTGGACGGGAAGAACGGCTGGTGGTCGCCCCAGAACACCACGACCACCTTACGGTCGAGCTTGCTCAGGGCGTTGAGGAAGTAGCGAAGCGCCTGGTCGGACTGCTCGATGCACGAGACATACTCGTCGACATCGGAGAGCGTGCCGTCCTCGACGGTCTTGGCGTCCAGATCGGTCGTGTCGATGTTCAGATGCATCTGCTTGTCGACCGGAAGCAGGCCCGTGTCGTAGCCCGAGTGGTTCTGCATGGTCACGTCGAAGATAAACTGCGGATCGGCGTTCTGGTTGAGCAGCTCAAGAATCTTGTCGTAGGTAGCCTGGTCGGTCACCATGCCGCGCAGGGTATCGGCGCCCTGGAAATCGTTGATGGACAGGAACTGGTCAAAGCCAAAGTCCTTGTAGACGTTCTCGCGGTTCCAGTTGGTTGCGTGGTTGGGG
Organism: uncultured Collinsella sp.; assembly: GCA_900547505.1. Classification (GTDB taxonomy): domain Bacteria; phylum Actinomycetota; class Coriobacteriia; order Coriobacteriales; family Coriobacteriaceae; genus Collinsella. The sequence continues at coordinate 1,121 of URGY01000258.1, read as the reverse complement.
TGCATGGCCGTGGTGGAATAGCCGAGCGATTTGAACTGCTCTGCCAGGTTCCCGGTCGTTTCCATGTTGTAGATGGTGTAGGGGTACACGCCCGAGCCCAGGTTGGCCATGGAGTTGCCGGTCATAAACTCAAACTCGGTATTGGCGGTACCGCCGCCGTAGGCGCTCACGTAGAGCTTGCCGCGGCTGAGGCAGTTGGACAGGCTCTTAAAGTACTGCGGACCCTCGTAGCCGGCGCGCATGTTCTGATAGATCGACAGATCCGAGAACGTCTCGTTCATGATGGCGATGACCGTGGGCTTCTCGCTATCGAATTGCTCCTTTGCGGCGGCGCGCTCGTCGCTCTTGGCCGCGTCGGACTTGTCGTAGGCCTTGGCGTACTTTTTGAGCGTGGCCTTGGCATCGTCGACGGAGTAGTCGGCGGGTTTGGGCGGCTTGATGGACTGTGCCGCGCTAATAAAGGCAGGCAGGTAGCCCTCGCGCCAGTAGCTCTCGAGCGGGCGCCAGGTATAGACGGTGATGCCGAGGGTGTTGTAGTAGTCGATGAGGGTGACGTGCGCGGTCACACCGCCCAGGCACAGCACGGCCACGAGCAGGTTGGTGAGCAGCATACGCTTGGCGTTGGCGGCACCCTTCTGACGGTGCGGTGCTACCAGGCCGGCGTACTCGCACAGCAGCATGGCGATGGCGGTAAAGCCCATGGACAGCACGCAGAACAGCGAGATCGAGAAGGTGTAGCCGGTGCCGGCGACCGCGGCGGCGGTGGAGATGGCCGAAAGGTCGCCCGGCTGGATGGGCATGGATTTAAACGTGATGACGAAGAACTCGGCAATGCCCAGGACAAAGAGGGCAAAGGCCAGGACCGCGGAAGCTGCGCCGTGGCGCTGGAACAGGAAGAACAGGCCGACCATGAGCGTGGTGATGATGGCCCACTCGAGCAGGATGCACAGGGGGTAGACCCAGGTAAAGTCGTGGTTGGACGAGACCTCCATGCCCAGCAGCGCAAAGACGCCGGCGAGCAGCAGGCACAGGACGGCGGCGACGAGCGGTTTGCCCACAAAGGCGCCGCGCAGGCGGGCGAGCTGTCTCTTATACACATCTGACGCTGCCGACGAATAGCC
>URGY01000257.1 GCA_900547505.1 uncultured Collinsella sp. | reverse complement strand
ACAAGGCTATTCGTCGGCAGCGTCAGATGTGTATAAGAGACAGTGTAGATGCCGTTGCGCTCACCGAAGATGAACGGCTTCATCTTGGGGTTCCAGCGACGGGTCTGGTGACCGAAGTGGCAGCCGGCCTCGAGCAGGGTGCGGATATTAATCTTGGTAGCCATGTTAAACCTCCTGTGGTTTGCCTCCGCGCGGGGTCATCCTCCAAAACCAACCCGGACATGTGCTACCAAAGCCCGGGCACCACGGTATGAAGTAGCCGCGCGTGCGTGATAAAAACATGTTGCCGTGAAGCAACCCGATGAATGATAGCAGGAATGCATCTTCCTGCCAACCCGCAATCAAAACCACACACCTGAGTGCGACGCGGGACGTCCCAGCCACTATTCGCCGCGGGGATGGGCTTGAGCCACGGCACGTTTGAGCCGATCGGGCGTGAGATGCGTGTAGATTTGCGTCGTGGACAGGCTCGCATGACCCAGCAGCTCTTGAACCGAGCGCAGGTCCGCACCGCCCTCGAGCAAGTCGGTCGCAAAGGTATGGCGCATCGCATGCGGGGCGATGTCGGCCGGAATGCCGGCGAGCGTCGCCAGCGTATGGAACCGCCGCCGGAGCATGGCGGCGCTCATGCGATTACCGCGCGCCGATATAAGCAGCGGATGCGGCCCGGTAGCGAGGTCGCGGCGCTTTGCCTGAGCGAGCAACTCCGGCCTCCCCTCCTCAATATAGAGACGCGTCACCTCGAGCGCACGACGATACAGAGGGACGATACGTTCTTTGCTCCCCTTGCCCCACAGGCGCAACGTGCGTTCGGACCAAGCGATAGACTCCACATTGAGTGCTGCGAGCTCAGAGATACGAGCACCCGAGGCATAGAGCAGCTCGAGCATCGCCGCATCGCGCAGTCCCGCGGGCGTCGAGGTATCAGGCGTCTTGAGCAGCGCCTCGACCTGCTGGGTCGTAAGGACGCCCGGCAGGTCACGCGGCAGCTTGGGCGATGCGATCGCCGAGACCGCATCGCCCTCGACAATCCCCTCGGCAGCCATCCAGCGATAGAGAGATCGGATAGCCGACAGGTGCGCCGCAAGCGTTCGGGGAGCCACCTGCTCACGCGAAAGCTCGGCAAGATAGCGACGAATGGTGCGCACGTCGGCAGCGAAAGCATCGATATCCTCGCGCTCGCACCAAGCAGCAAAGCGCTCCAGCCTCGAGCCATAGGCTGTCACCGTGTTGGGAGAAAGTCCCTCAACACGTGCGATATAGGCGATAAACGAGTCGACGGTGTCGTACAGGTCAAAGGCTATGACCGGTCGCCTCCAAACAGATCGGGGCGAGTGGCCAGATAGGCATCAAGGGCCTCGAGGGCGCGATCCGCATAAGCCTGGTAGCGATCGCGTTTGCTGCGGCGCTTACCATCCTCGAGTGGCGGCACCAGGCCAAAGTTGACATGCATGGGCTGATAGCCCACGGTTGCAGGATCGGTCGCATAGCCCACGAGCGCGCCCAGAGCGCCCACGCGCGGCAGCTCGACGCCCGCGGCACCGATAGCCTCGGCATAGGTGTTGAGCGCGGCGAGCAGGCCCGTCGCCACGGCCTCCATGTACCCCTCGGTGCCGGTGATCTGACCGGCCAGGCGCACACCGGTACCGGGCACGGCAAAGGTGCCATCGAGCACGTGCGGGGCGTCGACAAAGGTATTGCGGTGCATGACACCGTAGCGGAAGAACTCAGCGTTCTCCAGGCCCGGCACCATATGGAAGACGCGCTTCTGCTCGCCAAAGGTCAGATTGGTCTGGAAGCCCACCAGGTTATAGGCGGTCTTCTCCTTGTTCTCGGCACGCAGCTGAATCGCCGCCCAAGGGCGACGTCCGGTACGCGGGTCGGTGAGGCCGACGGGCTTCATGGCGCCAAAGCGAATAGCGTCCTTGCCGGTGCGCACAACCTCCTCGGCAGGCTGGCAGGCCTGGAACAGATCGCCGCCCTCAAAGTCCTTGAGCACCACGCGGTCGGCCGTGGTGAGCGCCTCGATAAAGGCCTCGTACTCCTCTTTGTTGAGCGGGGCGTTGAGATAGTCGCCGCTCCCCTGCTCCTCGTAGCGCGACTGCGAGAACAGAACGTCCATATCTGTCTCTTATACACATCTGACGCTGCCGACGAATAGCCTTGTG
>URGY01000256.1 GCA_900547505.1 uncultured Collinsella sp. | reverse complement strand
TGGAGCGGACAACGGGGCTCGAACCCGCGACCCCAACCTTGGCAAGGTTGTGCTCTACCAACTGAGCCATGTCCGCTTACGAGGATTAATCTTACGTGATGCCCGCATCCTATGCAAGAACTTTTTTTGAAAAGTTTTGCGACGCCCTCGCGAGCCTCGCGAGGGCATCAGCCGCCGCGGAAGGTGCAGGCAAACGCAAACTCTCCGCAAGAGGCACCTACATCTCACCGAGCATGATCCAAGCAGAGCTGTCCTGCGCGAGTCTGCCGTCTGCAAGCGGTGATGAGGCGAGCAGGACCCTGCCCGCCGGCAGCTCCACGGGTGCTGCACCAAAGTTCGTCACACACGCCCAGCCGTTGTCACGGCGATAGGCGATGACGCCGCCCTCAGCGCCCTCGGCACCATCCGCAAGACCGGTGCGCCCGTCAAGATCGAGCCACGAAAGATCGTTGGTACACCCGCGCAGTTTGCGCCGCAGCCAGAGGGCGTCACGATAGAGCGCAAGCATCGATGTCGGGTCCGCCTCTTCCCTATCGGCAGCGTAATCGGAAAACCATGCAGGCTGTGGCAGATGGGGCGCCACATCGGCGTCCGCCGGCGAAAACCCAAACGATCCGCCCTGCGCGGGATCGTCCGCCGCTATCCACGGCAGGGGCACACGACAGCCGTCGCGCCCCTTCTCGCGCTTCGGTCCGTGCGTATTGGTCGCAGTAGGGTCTTCGAGTGCAGCCCACGGGATATCAGCCACCTCAAAAAGGCCGAGCTCCTCACCCTGATACACGTATGCCGAGCCCGGAAGCGCCAGTTCAAGCAAAAGGGCCGCCCGCGCGCGGCGCTCGCCGAGTTCACGGTCCTCGTCATAAGACGACCCGTCGCGCAAGAGCCAGTCGAGCGCAATCTGGTGGTAGCGCGTCGCCTTGATTTGCGGCAGGGCATAGCGTGTCGCCACGCGCGGCACGTCGTGGTTGGAGAGTACCCAGGTCGAAGCGGAATCGGATTCGACGGCTGCCTTCAAGCCCTTCTCGATTGCAGTGTGCATGTCATCATAGGTCCAAGTGGCCTTGGCAAACTCAAAGTTGAATGTCTGGCCAAGCTCGCTGGGACGCGCGTAGAGATACTGGCGCTCGGGCAGCACCCACGCCTCGGCAACGGCACTGCGCGGCGGATTATAGCGGTCGAACACGCGGCGCCACTCGCGATAGATCTCGTGGACCTCATTGCGGTCCCACAGCGGATGGGTGCCGTCGTCAACCATGTCATCGCCCTCGGCGAGATGCCACCGGTCGAGGTCATCGCGGTCGAGATCCTTGGCGAGACCCTGCGCCACATCAATGCGAAAGCCGTCGACGCCTCGATCGCTCCAAAACGCCAGGACGTCGCAAAAGAGCGCATGAACCTCGGGGCATGACCAGTCAAAGTCCGGCTGCTCGGGCGTAAACATGTGCAGATACCACTGACCGTCCGCAACACGCGTCCATGCGGGGCCGCCAAAGTTGGCATTCCAATTGGTGGGAGGCAGCTCGCCATGCTCGCCGCGACCATCGCGGAAGATATAACGGGCGCGCTCGGGCGATCCGGGGCCGGCGGCAAGAGCGGCTTTGAACCAGGGGTGCTGGCTGGATGAATGGTTGGGCACGATGTCGACGATGACCTTGATGCCGCGCGCGTGAGCCGCAGCGATCATGTCATCGAAGTCGTCAAGTGAGCCGAGACGTGGGTCGACATCGCAGTAGTCCGCCACATCATAGCCGCCATCGACAAGAGGCGATGGGTAAAACGGGCTCAGCCAGATGGCCTCGATACCCAGCCGCTCAAGATAGTCCATCTGCTGGGTAATGCCCGCGATATCGCCCAGACCCGAACCAGTCGAATCCTTAAACGAACGCGGATAGATCTGATAGATCGCGGCATCGGACATCCATGAGCGCGAAGAGGACTTTTCTGTGGCCATGGGGTGTGTCTCCCTTGCAACGAGGTTTTGCGAGATGCCCACGATGATACGCCCAAAGCTGACATCCGCGGCAAACAACGCAACAGCCACGTCCCAAAACGCTCGCTCCCTCTCGGGTTCGAGCCCAGGCGATGGATACGAAAAAGCCCGGCTACCGTAGTAGTCGGGCTGTTGTGCTTGGAGCGGACAACGGGGCTCGAACCCGCGACCCCAACCTTGGCAAGGTTGTGCTC
>URGY01000255.1 GCA_900547505.1 uncultured Collinsella sp. | reverse complement strand
GGGCGGGGGCGTCGGGCCCGGCGAACGCAAAGACGCGCGGGGCGATGCGGTCGCGGGCGATGCTGGCCCAAGCGCAGCCGGTGAGGATGGCGTTGGTCAGGATGAGCATCATGAAGGCGAGCGGCTCGTTTTGCGCGACGAGGCCAATGGCGCCCCAGACGGTCAAAAAGAGCTGGAACAGGCCAAAGGCGACGCTCCAGGCGAAGGCGCCCTTGGCAACGGTGCCTGACTGAGCGCGAATGGCCTTGGCCTCGCGCAAGACAAGGTAGACGGTCGCCGCAAGACCGACGAGCGAGATGGCGGCAGCGAACATGCTGAGACTCCTCACAAACTAAAACGTACGAAAGCGGGGGTTTACCCGATTGTTACCAAGATATGCGCTGCAATTGGTGGCTGCGCACAACAACCAGCCATATTAACGCGCACGTGCGGCGGTGTGGCGCAATGTAGTGGCGGCCTGCGCGATAATGGACGGGAATTACACGGAAACGTAAAGGCTTCTTAAAGAAATGGCGAGGGTAGGGCGATGAGCGAGCAGGTTTGCAAGGCGGACATGGGCGGCGACGGAGCTGCGGTCGTGGATACATACGGCTATCCGGTCGAGACTACGGGCAATGCGGTACTGGACATCTTGGAGCACCGCTCGTCTACGCGTGCCTTCGCGCGTGATGACGACGACCGTCCCGTGGCGGTGACCGACGAGCAGCGGGCGGCGATTCTGCATGCGGCGAGTCGCGCACCGTCGGCGGGCGCCATGATGATGTATTCCATCGTAAGCATTCGCGAGCAGGCCACGCTCGACCGCCTGGCCGATCTGTGCGACCACCAGCCCATGATCGCCAAGGCGCCCTGGGCACTTATATTTGTGGTCGACTATGCCAAGTGGATCGATCTGTTTGAGCACGTGGGCTGCTTTGAGCCCGAGTTTGTCGAGCGCACGGGCAAGGCGCCCCGCCGCGCGCCGGGTTTGGGCGACTTTGCCATCGCGGCTCAGGATGCCGTGATCGCCGCGCAAAACGCCGTGGTTGCCGCCGAGGCCCTGGGCCTGGGGAGCTGCTATATCGGTGATATCGTCGAGAATGCCGAGGAAGTCGCCGAGCTGCTCGATCTGCCGCCCTATACCATGCCGCTGTCGATGCTCATCATCGGCACGCCCCGTAAGGAGCGCCCGGCAATCGCGCACCCCGTGGTGAACCTGGTGCACGAGGAGCGCTATCGCCGCGCCGATATCGCGACCATGGATTCGCAGGTGGCCGAGATGGATGCGATGTTCCGTCCGCATGCTCGCGAGGTGGGGGAGCGCGTCGTGGATATCTACACCCGCAAACACACGAGCCCCTTTATGGCCGAGATGAGCCGATCCATGGAGTGGTGGTTCAAAAACTGGCTCGGAAAATGACAAATGGACAAGGGGACAGTCCCTTTGTCACATTCCATATCGCCGCGGTGGCCTAAAGACTGTATAAATCTTTATCTAGCTGGGAAAACAGTGCATTAAAACATGGGCCGATTACCTATAATCCCCTCGAACGTTAAAGTTGGGAGGAAACCGGCTTATGGAACAAAAGGCCAAGGAGGCAGCCTCGCACGCTGCGATTCCTGTGAGCATCTCGGCGATGCTCGTCACGCTGGGCGTGGTGTACGGCGATATCGGCACCAGCCCCATGTATGTAACCAAGGCGCTCGTTGCCGGCAACGGCGGCATCGGAAGCGTCACGGAGGAGTTCGTGCTCGGCGCGCTCTCCCTTGTCGTGTGGACGGTCACGCTGCTGACCACCATCAAGTATGTGCTCATCTCGCTGCGCGCCGATAACCATGGTGAGGGCGGCATCTTTGCCCTGTACAGCCTGGTCAAGCGCTGCGGCAAGTGGCTTATCATCCCCGCCATGCTGGGTGGCGCCGCGCTGCTCGCCGACGGCATCCTGACGCCGGCCGTTACCGTTACCACGGCCATCGAGGGCCTGCGCACCATCCCGGCGGTCCATGCCGTGCTGGGCGATGACCAGGGCCGCGTCGTCGCCATTACGCTCGCCATCATCATCGTGCTCTTCTTGGTACAGCGCATCGGTACGGCCAAGATCGGTCACGCCTTTGGCCCCATCATGACGCTGTGGTTTTTGTTCCTGGGCGGCACGGGTCTGTTCCTGTCTCTTATACACCTCTGACGCTGCCGACGAATAGCCTTGTGT
>URGY01000254.1 GCA_900547505.1 uncultured Collinsella sp. | reverse complement strand
ATCTACACAAGGCTATTCGTCGGCAGCGTCAGATGTGTATAAGAGACAGGTCCCCACCCTTGCATGAGTTTTTGTCATGTTTTCCATGCATTATATTCGCTTTTCTTCTAAAGCCAGTTCACCCATAGTGAACATGTTCGGATATAGAGGGGATGTCAGCGCATGAACAACGGACTGTTTACGTACTTAGCAGCATTGCTATTGTTTGGCTCCAACGGCATCATCGCCGCCGCCATCGCACTGCCGAGCTCCGATATCGTGCTACTGCGCACGTTTTTGGGCGCCCTCTCGCTTGTCACTATCCTTGCCATCACCCAACGCCATAAACTGCAGGCGCCATCTCGTCCCCGCGAAGCCGCAGCACTCCTTCTCTCGGGAGCCGCGCTGGGCGCCAGCTGGATTTTTCTGTTCCGCGCCTACCAGACGATCGGCGTCGGCGTATCCTCGCTGCTGTACTACTGTGGCCCCATCATTGTCATGGCGCTCTCCCCACTCATCTTTGGTGAAAAACTGACCGGCGGCAAAATCGCCGGGTTTATCGCCGTCGCCTGCGGTGCTTTTCTCATTGCAGCACAAGGTCTAGGCGGCAATATGCCCATTGCAGGTATCGCCTGCGGCATCGCCTCGGCATTTTGCTATGCGCTGATGGTCATCGCTAGCAAGGGCGCGCCACACATCGAAGGCCTCGAGAACTCCACGCTCCAGGTGAGCGCCGCCTTTGTGACCGCGCTGGTCCTCACGCTCATCACGCAGGGCGCTCCCTCATTCCTGTCCGCCGGCGTCGCCACCAGTATTGATTGGCGCGCCGTCGTCATGCTCGGCGTCGTCAACACCGGCATCGGTTGCCTGCTCTACTTTAGTGCCGTCGCCAAGCTGCCCGTCCAGACCGTCGCGATCGTCGGCTACCTCGAGCCGCTTTCGGCCGTCGTGTTCTCGGCCGTCCTTTTGGGCGAAGCCATAACACCGGTCCGCCTGATGGGCGCCGCGCTTATCATCGGCGGCGCGATTTTTTGCGAACTCGCCGGCAAGCGCGCAAACGCCAAGGCTGGCATCGCCCAGACAGTACGTGCTTAAAAGCCCCTGCTTTGAAATGCTACCTGCGTAGATAAATAATCCCCAGCTGAGGATTATTGTCTAAAATAACCCGATGTGCCAAACTGCTCTTGTATGTATAAAGACGGCATAAAGTTTTTGTCCTAGACAGATAACCGGATGTCTAAGGGAGTCCTCGTGGCACACAACAAACTGGAGGCAAGCCTCCAAGACCAGCGCGGGCAAGGCGGGCACGGAGCCATCCCCCTCTCCGCTGGCATGCTGCTCGTAACGCTCGGCGTCGTCTATGGCGACATCGGCACGAGCCCCATGTACACCATGAAATCAATCGTCGCCAACAACGGCGGCATCGGTACCGTCAGCGAGGACATGATCCTGGGCGCGCTTTCGCTCGTCATCTGGACCATGACGCTCGTGACCACGGTCAAGTACGTGGTAATCGCCATGAAGGCCGACAACCACAACGAAGGCGGCATCTTCGCCCTGTTCAGTCTCGTGCGCAAGGTGGCGCCATGGCTGATTCTCCCCGCCATGATCGGCGGCGCGGCGCTGCTTGCCGACGGCATCCTCACCCCCGCCGTCACGGTTACCACGGCCATCGAGGGCTTGCGCACTATCGAGTGGGGCCATGCGCTTTTGGGTGACGGCCAGACCAACGTAATCATCATCACCATCATCATTATCTGCGGCCTGTTTGCCATGCAGCGCGCCGGCACCTCGTCAATCGGCAAGCTGTTCGGCCCGCTTATGACGCTGTGGTTCCTGTTCTTGGCTGGCGCCGGCCTGTTCAACATGCTCGGCAACCTGTCCATCCTGCGCGCGCTCAACCCCATCCGCGGCATTATGTTCCTGTTCTCGCCCATCAACCATTCGGGCATCATGGTGCTCGGCTTCGTCTTCCTGTCGACGACCGGCGCCGAGGCGCTCTATTCAGACATGGGCCACGTGGGCAAGGCCAACATCTACGCATCCTGGCCGTTTGTTAAGGCGGCCCTCATCCTTAACTATCTGGGCCAAGGAGCTTGGCTGCTCGCCAACAACTCCAATCCCCAAATGCTCGCAATGGATATCGTCAACCCGTTCTATATGATGCTTCCCGAGCCCCTGCGCCCCCTGTCTCTTATACACATCTCCGAGCCCACGAGACTACGCTGCATCTCG
>URGY01000253.1 GCA_900547505.1 uncultured Collinsella sp. | reverse complement strand
GAAGCCGGACGACGTGCCGGCACGCAGGACCTGCGCACGCAGCTCGCCTTTGCCGCTGCCGCCTACACGCTGACGCCCCATGTGGCCGAGGAGCGTGAGAAGCTGCAAGCCCTTTCCGACAAGCTCTACGCCACGCTTACGGCCCATCCTCGCATTCACGCCACGATGGGCGACTACGCGCAGGCCGATCGTCTGCCGGGTATGGTTTCGATCTACGTTGACGGCATGGACTCCGAAGAGCTCATCGTAAAGCTCGACGCCGCCGGCTTTGAGGTTTCGGCCGGCTCTGCCTGCTCGAGCGGCAGCATGGACCCGAGCCATGTGCTCAGCGCTATGGGTATCGGCCGCGAGCAGGCTCTCGGCGCCCTTCGCATCTCGTTCGATGACCGCGTGAATCCGGGCGATCTGGACGAGTTTGCCCAGACGCTACTCTCGATCGTAGGCGCCGCATGATCGTCGCCGAGCTTGAGCGCGCGCTGCTGGCACGCTATCCCAAGACTGATGCCGAGAGTTGGGACCATGTAGGACTCTCCGTCGGCGACCCTGCCGCGCAGATTACCGGTGTTGCCTGCGCACTCGATGCGACCGAAGCCAATGTGCACCGTGCTCTCGAGGCCGGTGCCAACGTGCTGCTGACGCATCATCCCATATACATCAAGGCGCCCGAGGCATTTTGTCCGGCGGATGCTGCACGCCCCCAATGCAGTGCGGCGCTCTACGAGGCAGCGCGTTGCGGCGTGAGCATTATCTCGCTCCACACCAACCTGGACCGCTCGCACGAAGCCCGCATCTGCCTGAGTAAGCTGCTGGGTGCCGCACCCGTCAGCTCACTGGAGCACGTGGACGACCCCGAGACCACCGGCCTGGGCGCGCTTGCAACGCTCAACGGCCCATGCACGCTGGGCGATCTTGCCACCCGTGCTGCCACGGCCTTCGGCAGCGACCCGCGTGCGTGGGGCGAAGCCGAGCACGCATGCCGTACCGTCGCTATTTTAGGTGGCTCCCTGGGCGACTTTGGAGAGCTCGCCATCGCCGCGGGCGCAGATGTCATCGTAACCGGCGAGGCGGGCTACCACGTGGCGCAAGACCTTGCCTTGCGCGGGCTGCCGGTGATCTTGCTCGGCCACGACCGCTCTGAGGAGCCGTTCGTTGATATATTGATGAACTCTGCAGTTGACGCCGGGGTCAACCCCCGTCATGCGATTAAAATACTGAACCCTTGCCAATGGTGGACTGTGACAAAAGGAGAGAACTTATGAGCGCCGGCGCTACGCTACTCAAGCTGCAACAGATCGATTTGGAGCTCGCCCGCAACAAGAGCGAACTTGCCAATATGCCGGAGCTCAAGGAGCTCGCTTCCAAGCGCAAGACCTATGTGAAGCTCAAGTCCGAGATGACCAAGCTCTACGCCCAGCGCAAGGATCTGGACATTGAGCTCGACGATCTCAACACCACCGAGATTCAAACCAACAACGCCATCGAGGCTGCCAAGAAGCGCCACGTCGACGGCTCCGACTACCGCGAGGTTCAGGACCTGGAGAATGAACTCGCCACCCTGGCCAAGCGTCTGGACAAGATTGAGCACACCCGCAAGGATGTCGTCATCGCCCATAAGGAGGCGCTCGACCGCGAGGCCCGCGCGCAGGCAATCATCGCCAAGTTCGAGGAGGGTGTGAAGGCCGATACCAAGGCCGCGCGCGCTAAGGCCGCCGACCTGCAGGCTCAGATTGATTCCGCCACCAAGGAGCGCACCGCGCTTGCCGCTACGCTGCCGGCCGACGTGCTCACCGACTACGAGCGTCTGCTCAAGCAGTTCCGCGGCCTGGCCGTCGAGACCATCCAGGGCAACATCCCCACAGTCTGCCACACAGCGCTGCAGGCATCGTCCATGAGCGACCTCAACCACGACGGTAGCGAGATTACGCACTGCCCGTACTGCCACCGCCTCCTGGTGCTCCCGAGCAAGGAAGCTTAAACGATGGCGGCACCCAACAATTCAATACAACTTGAGGGAAATACGATCCTGCTGGGCATTACCGGCGGGATCGCCGCCTATAAGTCGTGCAATATCGTGCGCCTGCTGCAAAAGCGCGGCGCGCGCGTCAAGGTCGTTATGAGCGAGCATGCCACCGAGTTTGTGGGGCCGCTTACCTTCCGCGCACTCACCAATGAGCCGGTCGCGGTGGGCCTATTCGACGATCCCTCCGACCCCTGTCTCTTATACACATCTCCGAGCCCACGAGACTACGCTGCATCTCGT
>URGY01000252.1 GCA_900547505.1 uncultured Collinsella sp. | reverse complement strand
GGCGCAATTGGGTCGGCAATCCGCGAGAGCGACGCGGCGGGCTTGGTCGACGGCGACGTGCTCTACCTGCTTATGCGTCAGGCAAAGGCGTGCGATCTGCCCATTATCCGCGAGCGCCTGAGCGCAAAGCATATTGCGGTGGAGCCCGTCGACGGCGAGGACATCGTGGCGCTGCTGCAGCACATCGCTTACACCGGTGACGGTGAGGGGGGTGCCGCTTGATCTCGCTTGTCGTTGCTGCCGTCTTGCTGCTGATTCATGCGCTGGTTTGCCTGATGCTGTGGACGCTCATGAAGCTGGGCCTGCTGCCGGTGCGCGGGCACATGCTGGCTGTGATAGTGCTGGTGCCGCTGTGGGGCCCGTTGCTGGTGGTTTTGCTATCGGTCCGCAGCGCGGTGTTTGGCGAGGGGCTGAAAGAGTCTGCGCTGGAGTCGCTGCGCTTCAACGATGACCTGCATCGCAGTATGTCGGTACCGAGTGGTGAGGACGATTCAGGCGTAGTGCCGCTCGAGGAGGCGCTCATCGTCAACGACCCGGCATACCGGCGCCGCCTAATGCTCTCCATGCTCACCGAGGAGCCCGATGCCTACCTGGCGCAGCTGCAGGCGGCTAAGCTTAACGACGACGTTGAGGTGGCGCACTATGCCGCGACGGCGGTGGCGCAGATCTCCAAGGAGTCCGACCTTAAACTGCAGCAGCTGGAGCGCGCCTTTAAGACGGACCCGAGCGCGCAAAACCTCATCGAATACTGCGATTTTCTTGGTGAATACTTAGGCTCGGGCTTGGCCGAGGGGCGCGTGGCTCAGATTCAGCGCCAACAGTACGCGCGCCTGCTTGCGCGTCGCTGCGAGCGCGAGGATACCCTTGAGCTGCGCATTCGATACGCGACGGCGCTTGCCGATGTCGGACAGATCGACGAGGCGCAGGCCGTGACCGACCAGCTGGTGCTCGACGTGCCCGACGAGCAGGAGGTTTGGATGCTTTGCCTGCGCCTGGCCGTGATGCGCCGCGACGGTGACGAAGTCCACCGTGTGATCGATGCGATTGACAAGCAACATGTGTATTTAAGCGCCGACAACCGCGAAAAGTTGGCGTTTTGGCGCGACGGGGAGGAGGCCAGATGAGCGTGGCGCAACATATCCGCGACCGTGCAGGCCGCTTTCGTTGGATGGGACTCCTCGTGGTGTGGGCTGTTTTTATCGTCATGGCCGCCGTGCTGCTGATCGAACGCGCCGGCGTGCAGTACAGCGCTGGACAGCACAAGCTGGGGATGCTTGCCGCCAACGATGCGGTGCCTGCCTCCTCGGCAATCTTTGGCCAAAAGCCCACGTGCCTGGTCATTACCGACTCGGACCAAGGTAGCGTCGACGACGTTAAAGACCAGTTCGACCAGATTTTGCTGGACATGAAGATCGCCCATCGCGATGTTGATATTGCCACCGACGGTGCGGACGCGATTCCATCGCTCACGTCGTTTGATCGCGTGATTGTGCTTATGCCCTCGCTTGACGGACTGGGTACGCATCTGACCGATCTGATGAGTTGGGTGAGTGCGGGCGGCTCACTCATGCTGGGCATGACGCCAGATAACTCGAGCTGCCTGCAGGCTATTGCTTCCAAGCTTGGGATCGAATCGGCCGGATATGACTATGCGACAGCCGAAAGTATCGTTCCGAGTGAGGACTTTATGCTGGGAGGGGGAGAGCGCTACGAGTTCTCGGATCCCTTCGATTCTTCACTTTCGGTTTCATTGCGCGAAACGGCGCACGTCTGGGCAAAGACCGGTGACGCGGGTACGCCGCTCATTTGGTCTAACGATTGCGGCAGTGGTCACACCGTGGTGTGCGACATTGGCATCTACGACAAGGTCATGCGTGGGTTCTATGCTTCGGCCATAAGCTTGCTGGGTGATGCCACGGCCTATCCGGTCATCAACAGCGCCGTGTTCTATTTGGACGACTTTCCCAGCCCTGTGCCCTCGGGCGACGGCACCTACATCAAGCGCGACTACGGGCTTTCCGTCGCCGATTTTTATGCCAAGGTCTGGTGGCCCGATCTGCAAAAGCTCGCGCAAAAATACGGCATTCGCTATACCGGCGTGATGATCGAAAACTACGAGGACGCGGTCAACCAGACCGAGCCCGCGCGCCAGGCCGATACCACGCAGTTCCGCTACTTTGGCGGCATGCTGCTGCAGATGGGCGGAGAGCTGGGCTGTCTCTTATACACATCTCCGAGCCCACGAGACTACGCTGCATCTCGT
>URGY01000251.1 GCA_900547505.1 uncultured Collinsella sp. | reverse complement strand
CGCAGGCGACGACAACGCGTCCGTTGCCGGTGGGGGAGGGCTTGCCGCCCACGAGGGCGAGCTGTGCGTCCGGGACATATCCCAGGTCGATGCCGTTGCCGAGGAGCTCCGAGGTGCGGGCTGCCTTTTCGGCATCCAGGCGCGTGACCAGGATACGTTCCTGGCCGGCATCGCGCAGCGCTTCGATAATGGCGGCAATCTGCTCGGCGGTTTTACCGGCACCGTAGACAACCTCGCCGGCTCCCTGGCGTACCCCGCGTGAAAGATCGAGCTGTGCAAAACCCAGATCAGCGGTTGGCGCCGTCTGGATGCGCGTGAGGGCGGCTGCCGGGGTGACTGCTCCGCCGGCAACATCGCTCAGCAATTGCTCAAGATCTTGCTTATCCATATATGTTCCCTTCGACGGCGCAAAGTCTAGCACTCAAAGGGTATGTTTCCGAACACTAAGACAAAATTGTTCGGAAACTATAGGACAGACTGATTTAATTGTTAGACGGATCGGCTAGTCACGCAGGATGATGTCCATGGCGAGCATCAGGTTGCGCTCGTCGATGGCAAACGGGGCGGCCTCGCGCGTCTTGGGCTTGGCGCAAAACGCGATGCCCGTGCCCGCGGCCTGAATCATGGGGATGTCGTTGGCGCCGTCGCCGATTGCCACGGTGTGTGCCATATCGACGCCGCACTCAACCGCCCAATCCAGCAGCTGGATGAGCTTGGACTCCTTGGTCACGATGTCTGCCGCCAGCTTGCCCGTGAGCTTGCCGTCTACGACCTCCAAGCGGTTCGCGAGGCAAAAGTCGATGCCCGCGGCGGCCACGATCTTATCGGCGACCTCGTGAAAGCCGCCGCTTACCACGCCGACCTTCCAGCCCTTGCTGTGCGCCGAGCGCACAAGCTCCAGCGCGCCGGGGGTAAACGTCACGCGCTCAAAGGTGCGCTCGAACACGCTCTCGTCCAAGCCGGCAAGCAGCCCCACGCGTTCCTCGAGCGCCTGCTTAAAGTCGAGCTCGCCGCGCATGGCGCGCTCGGTGATCTTCGCCACTTGCTCGCCTACGCCGGCCTCCTCGCCCAACAGGTCGATGACCTCCTGGTTGATGAGGGTGGAGTCGATATCCATAACGATGAGGCGTGCAGTCATGGCGGGCCTTTCCGAGTGCAGTTATATTGGGGCACATTGTCGCACGCGGCGCGCCTTGGCGACGGCCGCGGTGCGTCAATTGTTTCGTCTCCGTCAAGTCTTTGGGCAGGAGCCACTTTTCCGCGGCACATCGACACAGGTGCGATAAGATAGAACGCCATGTCCGGCTGCGCGGTTTACGCAGGCTGGGCAAATCTGTACGACGCCGCCCGGAACGACACGGGGCGGCACAGATCCATAAAGGAGGATCACTGGTATGAGCCAGACCCGTCCCATCGATGAGCATTCCATGCACACCCGTACCTGCGGCGAGCTTCGCTTCGAGAACGTGGGCGAAGAGGTCACCCTCACCGGTTGGGTGAGCCGTCGCCGCGACCACGGCGGCCTTATTTTCTGCGACCTTCGCGACCGCGAGGGCATCACGCAGCTCACCTTCGACCCCGAGCACTCCGACGGCGATGCCTTTAAGATCGCCGAGACCATGCGTCCCGAGTGGCCCATCAAGATTCACGGCGTCGTGCGCGCCCGTGGCGAGGAGACCACCAACACCAAGCTCGCGACCGGCGAGATCGAGGTCCTGACCGACCACGCCGAGGTTCTCAACACGTCCGTCACCCCGCCGTTCCAGATCGAGGACGGCATCGAGACCAGCGAGGACACCCGCCTGCGCTATCGCTATCTGGACCTCCGCCGTCCCGAGATGATGGCCAACCTCAAGCTGCGCTCCGACTTCACCTTTGCCATTCGCGAGGCGCTGCACAACCGTGAGTTCATGGAGGTCGAGACGCCCTCCCTGTTTAAGTCCACGCCCGAGGGCGCCCGCGACTTCATCGTTCCCAGCCGCATCCAGCCGGGCAACTTCTACGCCCTGCCGCAGTCCCCGCAGCTCCTGAAGCAGCTGCTCATGGTCGGTGGCGTCGAGCGCTACTACCAGGTTGCCAAGTGCTTCCGCGACGAGGACTTGCGTGCCGACCGTCAGCCCGAGTTCACCCAGGTCGATATCGAGATGTCTTTCGTGGACCAGAACGATGTCATGAGCGCGCTCGAGGAGGTTCTGTCCGATGCCTTCGGCCGCATGGGCGTCGAGATGCCCACGCCGCTGCGTCGCATGAACTACTGGGATGCCATGGACACCTATGGCTGTCTCTTAT
>URGY01000250.1 GCA_900547505.1 uncultured Collinsella sp. | reverse complement strand
CGAGATGCAGCGTAGTCTCGTGGGCTCGGAGATGTGTATAAGAGACAGGCCATCCAGACATGGGGTTGGCCCTCGTCTTCGTAATCTACCGGGGCAATTTGCGTGTAGCCCGCCTTTGCATAAAGCGGCAGCACGTATTCCTGCGCATGCAGCTTAATAAGCTTAGCGCCGGCATCGCGTGCACACGCAGCACTGGCCTCGACGATCGCACTCGCCAGTCCGCGACGACGCATAGCCGGCAGCACGGCGACGCGCCCCATAATGTAGGTCTCCCCCGCCGCAACGCCTTCGTCCATGTCGCATGCCGGCAACACCGGGGCCTCTGCGTCAGCCACGCGCTCAAGCTCTTCGGGAAACACGCGCGAGCAACCGGCGAGCTCGCCGTCTACATAGAGCGTCACATGAATGCAGTCAGAAGCCTCATCGATCTGGTCGAACTCATTCTCGTAGCCCTGCTCGTCCATAAAAACGACGCGGCGCACCAACGCCGCGTCATCAAAGCATCCCGTCTTAAGTTGGATATCCATGGCTGCCCTTTCATTCAATGCGAACGTTAGGGACAGATATTAGCGAAAATGAGCTCCGCGCACACTAAACTTCGCGCGAGCCTTCGCCAGGCAGTCGTAATGACCCACGTTATGGGCATCGCTCGCGATGAAGCTGTACAGGTTCTGATCGAACAGGCGCTGTGCCGGCTTTTTCTCGCGACCAAAGCGACCGCCGGCAATAAAGTCCGCCGAAGCCTGCAGCTTGCAGCCCATATCGACCAGGCGCTCCGCCACGCTTACATCCTTTTGAACCGCACGATAGCGCTCAGGATGAGCGATGATCACCTGGTAGCCACGGCACTGCAAATCGTAAATCGTGTTCTCGTACTCTCTAAACGCATACGCATCGGCATGCGTCGAAAGCTCGAGCAGAAACTCGTTGGTCCCATCGAAATGCAAGTGCTCCGCGGCATCGATACCAAGCTCAACGAGCTTTCGATGGTTGACCTCGAAGCCCATTTGGAGCGGAAAACCGTCAGCGTTATCACGCAGCAGCTCAAAGGCATCCCACATCTTGTCGTAATCAAAATAGGGATCACGGCAGTGAGGAGTGCAAACGATTCTGGTTACACCGGCCCGCTTGGCAGCCTCGAGCATCGCCAAGCTCTCATCGAGATCGGCGGCGCCGTCGTCTACACCCGGCAAGATATGGCAATGAATGTCACGCATAGGTCAGCCTTAATCAACTAAACGTTTGCTCGGTTGGTGAAGATGCCCTTTTTGGAAGTCCCCTGATCGTCGGAGCCCTTCTTCACCTTCTTACCGTCCTTGGTGTAGTAGGAGTAGTAGTACTCGCTGGTCTCGGTCTCGCAGTAGTTCATAACGGTACCGATGAGCTTGACCTTCTCGGACTTTTTAAGCTGACCGATGGCGTTGAGCGCCTCCTCGCGCTTGGTGAAATCCTCACGCACGACAAAAAGCGCACCGTCGGTCAGACTTGCGATCTCGGCAGCATCGATGAAGGTGCCGACCGGGGGAGCATCAAAGATGACGTACTGGAACTTGGCGGACAGTGCCTTTACCAGCTTGGCAAAGCGGTGAGAGACGATGATGTCGGCAGGATTGGGAATGTGCGGCTCGGCATCGAGGAAGTAGAAATTCTTCTGACCTGTCTCGACAATCGCCTGGTCGATAGAAACCTGCTCGGACAGGACTGCATAGAGTCCGCCGCGGGAGCGAACGCCGAGCATATCGGCAAGGGACCTGCGACGCATATCGGCCTCGACCAGGAGCACGGACTTGCCGCTGGTGGCGATAGCTTGGGCAAGGTTAATGGAAACCGTAGACTTGCCCTCGTTGGGAATCGAGGAGGTAACGGTGATGGTGCGAATGGGGTCGTCCACGCTCGCAAAGCGGATGTTGGCCAGAAGGGTCTTGGCGGCATTCTGTACAACGAGCTTGTCAGTGTTCTTTGCCTTAGCCATGCCTATTTACCACCTTTCATAGCCGGAATTCGGCCAACAACGGGAATGCCCAGGAGCTCTTCTGCCTCTTCGGCACCGCGGATGCGGGTATTGAGCATGTCTGCCAAAACGACATAGGCAACTGCGATAAAGATGCCCGCGAGGAACGCGACAGCAACGTACAGCATACGCTTGGGACCGCTGGGGGCTTCGGGGGTCTTAGCCTCGTCGATAACGTTGATGCTCTGGGCAGCGCCGACGTTCTGAGCGACCGTACTCACCGAGCTGGCTATGGCCTTTGCGACCTTAGCCGTCTCCTTGGCATCGGTGCCGGTAACCGAAAGC
>URGY01000249.1 GCA_900547505.1 uncultured Collinsella sp. | reverse complement strand
TAAGAGACAGGGTGTAGACCTTGTCCTTAATGCGGAGACCGAGGCCATTCTTGAAGTCGGCGGTAGAAATGGTAGGCATAGCGACCTTTCTTGTTATGGGCAGAACGCACAAGCGTCCAAATTACATACGACCGAAATTATACACTTGCAGACGGCGCCTGCAGCGAGCGCATAAAAAGAGAACGCGGGGCGCCCGAATTACTCCGGACGCCCCGCCCCAAAAATCGATCGAAATGGGCTAGCAATCGATGATGTGCAGGTCGTGCGGGGTCTTGGTGAAAGGCTCGTAGCCGTTCTCGGTGACCACGCCGTAGTCCTCCAAGCGCACGCCGCCCACACCGGGCAGATACACGCCGGGCTCCATGGTGATAACCGAGCCGACCTCGATGGTGTTCTTGCTGCGGTTGAAGTTGGGCAGCTCGTGGATGTCGATGCCCACGCCGTGGCCCAGACCATGGTTGTAGTAATCGCCATAACCGGCATCGCCGATGATCTTCTTGGAAAGCTTGAAAATGTCGTTGCCCTCGACGCCCGGATGGATGGCGGCGACGCACTCCTCGTGCGTACGGCGCACGAGCGCGTACAGGTCGAGCTGCTCCTGGGTAGGCTCGCCCATCACGACGGTGCGCGTCATGTCGGAACGATAGTCGCAGTAGCCCGCGCCGTAATCCATGAGGACGAAGTCGCCCTTCTCAATCACGCGGTCACTCGGCACGGCATGCGGGTTGGCGGTATTGGGGCCGCTCGCCACAATAGAGCCGAAGGCCAGGCTGTCGGCGCCGTTGGCGAACATAAAGTTCTCGAGCTCGTTGCGAACCTGCTTCTCGGTCATACCGGGCTTAATAAAGCCGAGCATATGCTGGAAGGCGGCATCGGTGATCGACTGCGCATGGCGCATGAGCTCGATCTCCTCGGCGTCCTTGATGGCGCGCATCTTGCGGATGTCATCATGCATCAGCGGCAACATGCAGGCGACGGAACGATCCTCCAGACCACGCTGGATACCCTGGTAGAAGTTGATTTGCATGTCGTCCTCGACAGCGCAGACGCGGCACTTGTTGGCCGCAATCTTGCCGGCGACCCAACCGGGGATGGTGCCCTCATCCATGTCGTAGACCCAGGGGCTGCCGGCGGGTGTGTTCTCCTCAAAGCTGTTGAGGTAGCGCGAGTCGGTATGGAACAGGCACTGGTCAGCCGTAATAAACGCCGCGTGCGGGAACTCGAAGGTGTAGTCGAAGACGCCCTTCACGCCCGTGAGCCAACGAAGATTGGCCTCGTCGCGCACCACGATAGCGTCGTAGCCGCGCTCGACCATCAGCGCACGGACACGTTCGATACGACCGGCAGGACCGGCAGCAAACTCAGACATGCAGATTCCTTTCTTATTGTCTCAAAAAGTGCGGGACGGGTCTCAACCGAACGTCGGAATCGCATGCGAACCGCAACCGATTGGAAACCCGTCCCTCAACATGATACGAAAGACGATGGATGTCAATAAATCTTAGAGAAGTTCTTTGCGAGAAGCCAAGTAGGCGTGAGCATGGCGCTCAAGAACCTCGTCCTCAACGCTCGTTAGACGAATGGCGCCGAGTGCCGCGGGCAGCGGCAACATACTGCGGTTCGAGCGGGCGAACTGCTGTTTGCGGAACTCCTCGATAAACGCGGTGGGCTCCAGATCGAAGGCAAGTTCCTCGATGCCAAAGTCCTCCAGGCAGTCATCGACCTCAAAAACGTAATCGATATCGAAGTCGCAAGCATCGTGGGCAACGCGCGCCTCAAAACGCATGCCCTCGGACAACAGCTGGTAGGCAGGGATCTGCGAAGCGGCATCGCCCAAGCAGGCGCGCAGGGTACGCTCCCCCGTCTTACCAAAATCGAGCGCATGACGGGCGCTCGGGTTCGTGGCCATCAGTACGTCCTTGCGGGCAGTCTGAGACCACTGAACGGCATTAACGAGCGCGACCTCCTCGCCCGCGAGAATCTCGGGGACGGTCTCAGTAAACTGATTCCAGCGGGACTTGCTGCTCGAAAGCATGGTGCCAACAAGTACCACATAGCCGAGCTTGAGGTCCTCGGGGTCCGCCTCGCGAACAAGGTCGAGGTCACACACGACCAGGCCCGGCTCGGGACGGAACGCGATAGCGGGAAGCGCATTCGCCGACGAGGCGACGAGCGGCTTCATAGTCGTCGCGACCGTGAGCATGGCGTCGAACGTGGTCGGCAGCAAGGCACACTCGGTGCGACCGCACCACTGATTGGCACACCAGCAAACCTGTCTCTTATACACATCTGACGCTGCCGACGAATAGCCTTGTGTAGAT
>URGY01000248.1 GCA_900547505.1 uncultured Collinsella sp. | reverse complement strand
CATCTTGAACACCTTTCGCTCTTAACTAGGTGTCCAATTCATCATACCCACTCCAAAAATGCGTCGACCGTCCTGTCCGCTCCAGCAGTCCCACCCCGCGCGCGGCTAGCGACCGTCACCGCCGAGCAGCGCCAGAACATCCTCGCGCGTGAACAGTGCCGACGAGATGCCGTCGCCGCCGAGCACGCTGTTGACCAGATCGCGCTTGGACTCCTGCATCTGCATAATGCGCTCCTCGATCGTGTCCTTGGCGATGAGCTTGTACACGGTCACGGTATGTTGCTGGCCAATACGATGCGCGCGGTCAGTCGCTTGGTCCTGCGCCGCCACGTTCCACCACGGGTCGTAGTGGATGACCACGTCGGCCGCCGTCAGGTTAAGGCCCACGCCGCCCGCCTTGAGCGAAATCAAAAAGACCGGCACCTCGCCCGCCTGGAACTGTGCGACCATCTTGGCGCGGCTCTCTTTAGACGATGCGCCAGTGAGCTTAAGGAAGGCGATATCCTCCTTGGCCAAGCGCTTACCGATGATATCGAGCATGCCCGTAAACTGGCTGAACAACAGGATGCGATGACCGCCGTCGAGTGCGCCGTGCACGAGCTCCATGCACGTATCGAGCTTGGCGCTCCCCGCCTTGTAATCCTCGTAGTGTAGACGCGGGTCGCAGCAGATCTGGCGCAGCTTGGTGAGCTCGGCGAGTACCTTGAGCTTGTCCTTCTTAAACTCCCCGGCCTCGCGGTGCTGCACCTGCTGGGCGATGCGGTCCTGATTTGCCAGGTAAAGCTTGCGCTGCTCACCGGCGAGCTGAGCCACGACAGTGTCCTCGATCTTTTCGGGCAGATCGGCCACCACGTCTTCCTTGACACGGCGCAGCACAAACGGCGACACGAGTGCCTGCAGGCGAGCGGCGCTGTCGCCCTCGGAGTGCTCGACCGGACTTTCGAAGCGCTTTGCAAACGATTCACGCGTGCCCAGCAGGCCCGGCATCAAAAAGTCGAAGATGCTCCAGAGCTCGGATAGGCGGTTTTCGATGGGCGTGCCCGTCAGAGCAAAGCGCACGCCGGCAGGCAGGCGCTTGGCGGCGCGAGCCACCTGGGTGAGCGGGTTTTTAATGTACTGGGCCTCATCGAGCACCACACGGGCAAAGTTCTGCTCGACGTACTCGTCGATATCGCGCCGCATAAGGTCATACGACGTCACGACCACGTTATGCTCAGCCACGCCGGCAATCTGCACGCGGCGCTGCGCCTTGGCGCCCACGATTGCGCAAACATCGAGCGAGGGCGCAAAGCGCTCCAGCTCGGCAGTCCAGTTGTACACGAGCGAGGCCGGGCATACCACGAGCGTGGGCTTGATGTCCCCCGCCTCCACGCGCGCCAGGACATGCGCGATCATCTGGAGTGTTTTGCCCAGGCCCATGTCGTCGGCCAAAATACCGCCAAGGCCCAGGTGTTCGAGCGAGCCGAGCCACTGGTAGCCGTCGACCTGGTAGCCACGCAGCGTGGCCTTGAGCGAGGCAGGTACCGTAAAGTCCATCTTGCCGAGCGTGTCCAGGCGCTCGACGGTACGGCGGAACGCAGCGTCGCGATCGGCCTCAAGCGCCGGCGTGCGCGCAAGCATGCTGTCGACGAACAGGGTACTCGACGCGGGAAGCGACACGCCGTCGAGCAGGTCGACAGCATCGACCCCCAGATCCTCGGCAAGGCCAAACGCGGCGCGCGCTCCCTCGTCCAGGCGAATGATGTCGCCCGACGTAAGACGCGCAAACGTCTGGTGACGCTTGTAGGAGTCGAGGTAGATGGCAAGGTCTGCCGCCGAAAGCCCACTCGCGCCCAGCTCGACGTCGAGCAGGTTACTCTTGACGGTCGCACGCACCGAAAGCTTGGGCGCAGGGCGGACCGAGACCTGGCGCAGGCGGTCGCTGAGCATGACCTCGCCCAGCTCGGACAGGGCAGACAGGCCCTCGGTCAGCAAGCGGAACAGGCTCTCGTCATCGCGTTCCTCAAACGCCAGGCCGCCCTCGTAAAAGTCGAAATACAGGGCCGCCGTGTCCATAACGCGAAACTCTGCCACCTCGTCGCGCGGCGGCACGCCCGGGCGCTGCTCCTCGAAGGGGCTGCCCGGAGCGCCCAGGCTAAAGAGATCTGCCGACCAGTCGCCGTAGGTAACCGTAACTTTGCAGGTCACGAGCCCATCGTCGACGCCGATCGCCATGGCAAAGCTCGGCTCGGGCGCCACGGTATCGAGCGCGGCGGGCGCGGTAAGGTCGGTGTAGTCGCGCAAAATCTGTCTCTTATACACATCTCCGAGCCCACGAGACTACGCTGCATC
>URGY01000247.1 GCA_900547505.1 uncultured Collinsella sp. | reverse complement strand
CGCGCCCTTGAAGTTGAACGTCAGATTGTCCAAATGCGGCCCGCGCAGCGTCGAGTAGTTACGCGGTTTGGTAAAACCGCGTAACTAAACCCGCTCCGCGATCTCGTGGATGAGGTAGTCGGTCTTTTCCCAGCCCAGGCACGGGTCGGTGATGGACTTGCCAAAGACGCCGCCGTCGACAGGCTGGTTGCCGTCCTCCAGGTAGGACTCGATCATAAAGCCCTTGACCAGCTTGGAGATGGACTCGTTACGGCGGCAGCTGTCGAGCACCTCTTTGCAAATGCGGTACTGCTCCAGCGGGCGCTTGCCCGAGTTGTCGTGGTTGCAGTCGATGACCGCTGCCGGATTGGCATAGCCGGCATGCTCGGTATAGCGCTCGGCCAGGCGCTCGAGGTGCTCGTAGTGGTAGTTGGGGTAGGTGCGCCCATCGAGGCCGATGTAGCCGCGCATGACAGCGTGCGCGAGCGGGTTGCCGTCGCACTCGACCTCCCAGTTGCGGAAGATAAAGCTCTGGTGCGCCTGGGCGGCGTAAATGGAGTTGAGCATGACGGTGGTGGAACCGGCAGTGGGATTCTTCATGCCGACGGGTACCGAAATGCCGCTCGACACCAGGCGATGCTCCTGGTTCTCGACCGAGCGTGCACCCACGGCAACATAGCTCAGCAGGTCAACGAGGTACTGGTAGTTGGACGGATAGAGCATCTCGTCGGCGGTAAAGAAACCGGTCTCCTCGATGACGCGCAGGTGCATGTGGCGAATGGCCTTAACGCCTTCGAGCAGGTCATCGGGCGCCTCGGGGTCGGGGTTGTGCAGCAGGCCCTTGTAGCCGGTGCCCTTGGTGCGCGGCTTGTTGGTGTAGACGCGCGGAATGATGACGAGCTTGTCCTTGACCTCTTCGGCGACCTTGGCCAGTCGGTTCATGTACTCAAGCACCGAATCCTCGCGGTCGGCAGAGCACGGGCCGATGATGAGCACCTTGCGTGTGTCCTCGCCGGTAAAGACCTTGGCGACCTCGGCGTCGAATGCCTGCTTTTTGGTGGTAAGCTCGGCGGAAAGTGGCATCTCCTCGCGGATCTCCATGGGGATCGGCAGCTTGCGTTTGAAATCCATGGCCATGCGGGGCCTCCTCAATCAAATAAGTCAAAGCGTGAATTGTCGAATGCCCGGCATTATCCGCTGTCGCACGCTAAAGTGCAACCCCTCGCCGCCCCGAAACCTGCCAAAAAGGGACAGGTTTATTTTGGTCGGTTTTATCTGGGCAAACGTTGGCGCTCGCCGGGAGGGGAAGATGCCGTGTGGGTTCTAAGCCTGTCGCCGATTCCCCGGGGAGCACCCAGTGGGCAAAAAATGCCAAATATGAGTACTGTTGTTAATGCGGTATCATATCGAGCTTATAAGATAATAGACATAACAACAAATATGTTCATTAACGCCAGCATTTATAAGCCCGCTATAAGGCTGTTTGATCAATTTAGGGGCTCATGCAGGTCGTGAGAACGGTATTTAGGGCTGTTTTGGCTGCTACTAAAAATGTAACAGTACTCATATTTGCCATTTTTTGCCCACGAAGCCTGGAAGGATCGTCAATCAGACCCCAGGGGAGGCGCTTCGAGGGCCGAAGGACGAAAAGCGGGGGCGCAGGCTTTCCTGCGCCCCCGTTCTCGGGCATTATCCGTTCCCTGCGGCAGAGCCTACGCCGCTTCGTCGAACTGCGAGTTGTACAGGTCGGCGTAGAAGCCGCCTTGGGCGAGCAGCTCGTCGTGCGTGCCCTTCTCGACGATGTCGCCGTCGCGAATCACCAAGATCACGTCGGCGTTTCGGATCGTGGACAGGCGATGCGCGATAACAAAGCTGGTACGGCCCTGCATCAGCGCATCCATGGCGCGCTGAATAAGCTCCTCGGTGCGGGTGTCCACGTTGGAGGTCGCCTCGTCCAAAATCAGCGCCGGACGGTCGGCCAAAATGGCGCGGGCGATGGTCACGAGCTGGCGCTGACCCTGCGACAGGTTGGTGCCTTCCTCGTTGATCATAAAGTCGTAGCCGCCGGCGAGCGTATGGATAAAGTGATCGCAGCGCGCGGCACGAGCGGCGGCCTCGACCTCGGCATCGCTCGAATCGGGGCGTCCGTAGCGGATGTTCTCGCGGATGGTGCCGTTAAACAGCCAGGTATCCTGCAGTACCATGGCAAACTCGCCGCGCAGTGCCGCGCGGTCCCAGTCGCGCACGTCGACACCCTCGACGCGCAGCGAACCGCCGTCCACATCGTAGAAGCGCTGCAGCAGCTTGATGAGCGTGGTCCTGTCTCTTATACACATCTGACGCTGCCGACGAATAGCCTTGTGTAGAT
>URGY01000246.1 GCA_900547505.1 uncultured Collinsella sp. | reverse complement strand
GAGCGTTGCTGCCTAGGCTAGCCCCTTGTCACACAAACTACCGAAGCCTCCATTTTTGAGCCGCTGCTGCCCACCGGCTGGCGCGTGACGAGCATCATCTCCAACCTACTCATTATCTTGGGCGGCGTCATAATCCTGCGCAACCAGGCCTTCTCGACCGCGACGCTCACCACGATGGTGGTTATCGTGGCCGGCTTTGGCTGGATTGTCGAAGGTGTCATGTCCATTCTGGAGTCCGAGCTTTCGTCCAACCGCGCCCTCGCCATCCTGAGCGGCGCACTCTCCATCATCGCCGGCATGTTCGTGTTTATCTATCCGCTGTGGTCGGCCAAGATGCTCGTCATCTTTAGCGGCGCCGCGCTGCTGGTGTTTGGCGTAACGCTGATTGTTCGTGCTATTCAATTTGGCAAACTGGTGCACTAGATGCCACGAACGCTCTTTATTGATGCAGACGCCTGCCCGGTCACGCGCGAGTCGATTGACTGCGCGCGACGGGCGGGCGTCGCCGTTGTTATCGCCGGCAACAGCACGCAAAACCTGGAACGGCACATTCGCCGCGACGACCCGCGCGATGCCGAGCACGCGCGACGCGGATTTTGGGTCACGACGCTCGATGTGAGCGTGGGCGCCGACAGCGCCGACTTTGCCATTGTCGAACGCCTGCAGGCGGGCGACGTGGTCGTGACGCAGGACATTGGCTTGGCGAGCATGGTGCTCGGGCGCGATGCCGCCGCCATCGGTGTGCGCGGGCGCGTGTACGACAAGGCGACTATCGACATGCAGTTGTTTATTCGCCACGAGGAGAAGAAGGTGCGACGCGCCGGCGGACGCACCCGCGGGCCGGCAGCATTTACCAGCGAAGATCGCGCCCGCTTTAAACGCAGCCTCACTAAGCTGCTGCACTAACCAAGGTAGATTTTTGGGACATGCCTAAAAATCTACCTTTTTGTTTTGGCAGCGGGAAATGCCCTGGTCACAGGGGTAGATCGTAAGACGTGTCCCAATAATCTACTTAAAGGCCAACGGCAGAGAGGATGAGGCCCCAGCCAGCGCCGATGACGTACATCATAATCAGGAACACGGCATTTTCGCGGGCGCTGCGGTTGGTGCGGAACAGCACCAGATAACCCACGCCGGCGGAAATGAGCGTGCCGGCGAGCATCGGCGCCAGTTGCAACGCGCCTTCCAGATACAGCTGTGTAATGACCACGCTCGCCGAGCAATTGGGAATCAGCCCGACAAGCGCCGAACCCAGGACAGCGAGTGTCTCGTTGCCGCGCAGGAACTGCTCGATCGCGGACTCGCCGAACGTCTCGAGCACGGCGACCAGAATCAGCGTCACCAGAAAAATGAATACCGAGACCTGCACGGTGTGCGAGATCGCGCTGCGGATGATCGACAGGACAGGCGTCCCTTCGTGGGAGTGGGAGTGACCGTGACCATCATGGTGTTCATGTTCGCCCTCATGACCCTGATCGTGGCCATGTCCGTGTTCGTGCTCGTCCTCGTCTTCATCACAACCGCAATGGTCGCGCTCGCACAGCTCGTGGATGTGGTCGGCGCTCACGCCCGCCTCGGCCACCTCGTCGATGATGTCACCGCCGCTGTGGTCGTCGTGCGCGCAGTTCACGTGGGCCGGGTTGGCCGCGGTCCCCAGCACGGTACGGCGAATCGCCGCATGCGCGCGAACGTTACGACGCAGGCCGCGAATGGCAGCGTCCACGATAAAACCCGTGACCAGTGCGATCAGCGCTTTCGAAGCCAAAAGCATCGCCATAGTCTGCACGGGAACCTGCTCGGCAAGTAGCAGCGGCAGCATCTCGTCGGAGGTCGAAAGGAACACCGCCACCAACGTGCCCAAGGTCACGACACGGCCGGCGTACAGCGTTGCTGCCATGGCCGAAAATCCGCACTGCGGCACAATGCCCAGCAGCGAGCCAACCACGGGACCCGCAGCGCCGGCGCGCTTGATAGCGCCGTTGACGCGGTCGCCCGCAACGTGCTCAAGTGTCTCGAGAGCAAGATACGTCACCAACAAAAACGGCACCAGCGACAGCGTGTCCTTGCCGGCGTCGAGCAGAATATCAATCAGTAAATCCATGACGGATGGAACCTTTCGTGTCTTTCGGCAGCATTGTAAAAGTCCTAGCGGTCAACTAGGGTATTGTAGTTGTCCCGGGCGCGGTGCCAATAGTTGCCCATGGTAAACTATCATCTCGCCATAACTCAGTAACCTTGAGCCGCACAACGCGGCCCGTCCAAGGAGTAGCATATGAACGTATCGCAAGCACTCGAATACGAGCGCCAGCCGTTTATCCCCATGTTTATCTCTGTCTCTTATACACATCTCCGAGCCCACGAGACTACGCTGCATCTCG
>URGY01000245.1 GCA_900547505.1 uncultured Collinsella sp. | reverse complement strand
ACGAGATGCAGCGTAGTCTCGTGGGCTCGGAGATGTGTATAAGAGACAGATCTCGGAGCAGGCGGCGACGCACTCGTCACAGATAAAGATGTTGGTCGGGCCCTTCACCAGGCGGCGGACCTGACCCTGCTCTTTTCCGCAGAAGGAGCAGCGGATGGGGTTGCCGTTCTCGTCGAAGCCGTCCTGCATGTTACCGGCCATCCTAGGCGTCCTTCGCGGCGAGATCGCGCGAGGTGACAATGCGGTCGATCAGGCCGTAGTCGAGGGCCTCGGCAGCCGTGAGGTAGTTGTCGCGCTCGGTATCGGCTTGGACCTTCTCGATGGGCTGGCCCGATGCGTCGGACAGAATCTGGTTGAGCTCGCGACGGGTCTTCTTGATCTCCTCGGCCACGATCTCGATCTCGGTCTGCTGGCCCTGCGCACCACCGCTGGGCTGGTGAATCATGACCTTGGAATGCGGCAGGCAGAAGCGCTTGCCCTTGGCGCCGGCAGAAAGCAGCACAGCGGCCATGGACGCGGCCATACCGACGCAGATGGTGGAGACCTGCGGCTTGATGAAGTTCATGGTGTCCAGAATCGCCAGGCCGGAGTAAACCTCGCCGCCGGGCGAATTGATGTAGAGCGAGATATCCTTCTCGGCATCCTGGCTCTCAAGATGCAGCAGCTGGGCAACGACCAGGTTGGCGCTGACGGAGTTGATCTCCTCGCCCAAGAAGATGATGCGGTCGTTGAGCAAGCGCGAATAGATATCGTAGCTGCGCTCGCCGCGCGGCGTCTGCTCGATAACGTATGGCACGAGGGCGGAATCGAACTTAGCGATCATACGCATCTCCATTTCTCTTACGGACCAATAATGGTTCTAGATAAACGTACGGTGCCCGCATGCTATGCATTGGCTGGCACCGTACGAAGCAACCGGATAACCGGTGTATAACTTTACCCCATCACGGGCGCACCCATGCGCTCGTGGACAAGGTGGCGAGAATTACTCGGCGTCCTTAGCGGTCTCGTCGACCTCGGTCACCTTGGCGTTCTCGACCAGGTGGTCGACGGCCTTGGAGCGGCGGATGGACTCGCGGACGGCAGGCATGCGGCCATCGGCGATGAACTCGGCCTTGGAAGCCTCGACGTCCTTGACTCCGGCCTTCTCGAACTCGGCGTTGATGTCGTCCTCGGTGACCTCGATCTTGAGCTCGCGGGCGAGGGCGTCCAGAGCCAGGGACTCACGGGCAACGTCGTTGGCCTGCTTGTGCAGGTCGCCGATGAACTGCTCCATGGTCAGACCGGAAGCGGGCAGCCAGGTGTCGAGCGTCATGCCGCGGGCAGCGAGGTTGGACAGGAAGTTCTGGCCAAGCTCCTCAAAGACGGACTGCTCGTAGTCGGCGTCCATCTCGTCGAGCTGCAGGCGCTCGGCGAGAGCGGAGACGCAACGGTTCTCCTTCTCGGCCGGCAGGCGGGAAGCCTTGTCCTGCTCGATCTCGATCTTGATGGCGTCGCGCATGGCATCGATGCTGTCGAAGCCGAAGTCGGACTTGACAAGCTCGTCGGTGAGCTCGGGGGTGTTGCGGACCTTGATGCCCTTGACGGTGACCTCGACGGTGTGGGTCTCGGCCTCCTCGCCCTCCTCGACCTCGTCGGTCCAGGTGACGGTCTTGACGTCGTCAACGTTAGCGCCGATCAGGGCCTCGTTGAACTCCTTGGGGTTGCTGTCGCTACCGGCGATGAGCATACGGCCCTCGGCGGCAAAGTTGTCGGCGTTCTCGACGGCCTTGAGGTCGACGGTCACATAGTCGTCAGCCTCGACGGCGCGACCCTCAACGTCCTCGAAGGTGGCACGGTAGTTGAGGAGCATCTCGACCTGGTTGTTAATCTCGGACTCGGTGACCTCCGCAGGCGGCATCTCGATCTCGACGGCGTCGAAGGAGGAGAGCTCAGCGGCGGGACGCAGGGAGAACTCGACGGTGTAGGTGTAGTCCTCGTGATCCTTGGCGAGGTCGAGCTCCTTGTAGTCACCATTCTTGGTGGGGACGATGTCCAGCTCGTTGAGGACGGCGGGCTCGTTGGCGGCGATCAGGTCGTTGGTGGCCTGAGCGAGGGTAGCCTCGGCGCCAAGAGCGGAGTCGATGACCGGACGGGGGGCCTTACCGGCACGGAAGCCCGGGAAGCGGTACTTCTTGGCGGTGTCCTTGTAGGCCTTCTTGATCGCGGCGTCGACGTCGGCGGCCGGGATGGTGACCGTAGCGGTGAGCTTGGCGTCCTTGACGTCAGAAGCGGTGATGTTCAACACGTTCCTCCTCATACTGCCCAGCTTATCTGAGGTGCTGGTACCTTTCTGTCTCTTATACACATCTCCGAGCCCACGAGACTACGCTGCATCTCG
>URGY01000244.1 GCA_900547505.1 uncultured Collinsella sp. | reverse complement strand
GGCATGGACCACGCGTAGGGCTTCGGTTTGAAGCGAAGCGCGCGTGAGCTGGTGGCCCACGTTATCGTGGATCTCGCGCGCGATGCGGGCGCGTTCGGCGAGCGTCGCGAGTTCGACTTCGTAGTCCTGGCGGTCGGCGAGGTCGCGGTTGCGTGCCTCGAGTGCCAGGGCGCGTTCTTGCAGCTCGTCGCGGGTACGGCGCATGCGCTGTTGCTCGCGCTCCAGCTGGGTGGTACGTAGCGATAGCAAGGTGGCGGCAACCGAAAGGATGGCGGTCAGCAGGAGCGTTCGGGTGGTGAGCGCGCTGCCGCGAAGGTCCGCGACAAGCGCGCAGACAAACACGGCGCCAATCGCCAGCGCGGGCCAGATGCGTTCACGGCGCGCGCGCCGCGCGATGTCATAGAGGGCGAGAGGCGCAAACGGCACAAACGGCAGCACGAAGGCAGCCGCGATGACGTAAGCGTAGCTCGCGGCCTCGCTTGCACGGCAGGCGCGGTTTCCCTGTGCGACTTCGGCCAGTGAGGTGGCAATAACGCCCAGGCAAAACGCCGCGACCAGGCGAGCGTCCACGGCAAGGCCCATTGCGGCCGCAATGCAGCACGCCAGCACGATCGATTTGTCGAAAAGCCTGTTCATACGGGTATTGTACGCGAAGCCGCGCGTGGTGGAGGGGCCGCCTGCGCAACCGTGACATTCCTCCCGCGCGGCAAAGCGGGGGCACCGGCGGGCCGCGCGACCAAGCCCTACACTCGTGACAAAGCTCACTGGTGCGCGCCGGCGGCTCCTGCGATGATGCAATCGTACCGGGCCACGACCAACAGAAGGGCCGCCTCATGACAGACATCGTCCACGTCGAAAACCTCGTCAAGCGCTATGACGATCTTATCGCGCTCGACCACTTTAACCTGAGCATCGCCCCCGGCGAGATCTTTGGCCTGCTGGGTCCCAACGGCTCGGGCAAGACCACGTCCATCAACTGTATCCTGCAGCTGCTTGCCTACGACAAAGGCACCATCGAGCTCTTTGGCGAGCCCATGACGCCCGCCCGCTACGACCTCAAGCGTCGCATCGGCGTGGTCCCGCAGCAAGTTGCGGTGTTCGACGAACTCACCGTGCGCGAGAACATCGACTATTTCTGCAGTCTCTACGTCAACGACCGCAAGCGCCGCCGCGCGCTGGTGGACGAGGCGATCGACTTTGTCGGCTTGGGCGACTTTACCAAGTTTCGCCCCGGCAAGCTCTCGGGCGGCCTGGCGCGTCGCCTCAACATCGCCTGCGGCATCGCGCACAAGCCCGAGCTCATCTTCTTTGACGAGCCCACGGTGGCGGTCGACCCGCAGAGTCGCAACGCCATCCTGGAGGGCATCTGCCGCCTGCGCGACGAGGGCGCCACGGTGGTGTATACCAGCCATTATATGGAGGAAGTCGAGCAGATCTGCAGCCGCATCATGATCATGGACGGCGGACGCGTGCTGGCGCAGGGCACCAACGACGAGCTCAAGCGCATGATTCAGATGGGCGAGAAGATCGTGATCGAGGTCGGCGAGGTGCCGAGCGCGGCGCTCGGTGCCGTCGCGAGCCTGCCGCATGTCCTGGACCTGTCGGCGACGGCGGGCCAGCTCACGTTTTCGTGCGAGGCGAGCCCGCATAACCTGACGGACATTCTCGATGCGCTGCGCTCGCATGACGTGGCGCTTGGCCGCATTTATTCCGAGCCGCCGACCCTCAACGACGTGTTCCTCGAGATCACCGGCCGCGAGCTGCGCGACTAGGGGGCGGCCATGTTCAACACCATCATCACTACGGTCAAGACGCTGCTGCGCCGGCCGAGCACGTGGGTCTGGGGCGCTCTCTTTCCCATTGCACTTTCCACGATGTTCATGTTTATGTTTGCGAACCTCAGCTCCGACGGCAAGATCGACCCGGTGCCGGTTGCCGTCGTGGCGGACGAGGCTTGGGACGCTTCGACCTTTAAGGGCGTGGCGACGTCGCTTGCCAAGGAAGGTGACGATCATCTGCTCGAGATCCACGAGCTCGACGACGCAGCCGATGCGAACCGTGCGCTTAAGGCCGGCGAGGTCGCGGGCATCTATACGGTCGACGACGCAGGCGTACCCAAGCTCACGCTGCTGTCGAGCTACGACAGCTCGCGTGCGTCGTCGGTGCTCACCGACCGCAGCATTTTGGAGACGGTGGCAAGCTCGTATACACAAAATGCCGAGCTCATGTCCCAGATTGCCCAGGACAACCCGGCGGCGCTCGCCGACCCGGAGGCGGTTGCGCGCGCCCTGTCGCTCGAGGGCAGTACCCGCCGCGTAAGCCTGACACGCACCACACCCGATGGCACGGCTGTCTCTTATACACATCTGACGCTGCCGACGAATAGCCTTGT
>URGY01000243.1 GCA_900547505.1 uncultured Collinsella sp. | reverse complement strand
CAAGGCTATTCGTCGGCAGCGTCAGATGTGTATAAGAGACAGTCCACACCCGTCGTGGCCTGCTCATGCTCGTCGGCCGTCGTCGTCGTCTTCTCTCCTACATCAAGAAGAACGACATCGTCGAGTACCGTGAGCTCATCAAGGCTCTGGGCATCCGCGACAACATCCAGTAGGATTTGTACATGCTAAGAGCGTCCTGCGCAGCGGGGCGCTCTTTTTGTGTAAGGGCGCGAACAATCACGCTCTGAAGCGTGGCGGGGGCAGGGGGCCCGCGTCACATGAGAAGCCCGCAGGCAAGGGGTCTGCGGGGTAAAGGAGAACAATGATACTCGTATCCAAGACCTTTGAGCTGTACGGCAAGACCTACACCTTTGAGTCGGGCGAGCTTGCCAAGCAGGCCACCGGCGCCTGCCTGGTCAAGCAGGGTGACACCACGATGCTCGACACCGTGGTCGTCTCCAAGGAGCGTAAGAACTACGACTTCTTCCCGCTGACCGTCGACTTCAACGAGAAGATGTACGCCGCCGGCCGCATCCCGGGTGGCTACCTCAAGCGTGAGGGCCGTCCCAGCGAGAAGGCCACGCTCACCGCGCGCATGATCGACCGTCCGATTCGCCCGAGCTTCCCGGACGGCTTCCGCAACGAGGTGCACATCGTCGCTACCTCGCTTGTCGCCGACCAGGTCAATCCCTTCGACGTCATCAACGTCATGGGTGCTTCCCTGGCCATGACGCTCGGCGGCGTGCCCTTCGAGGGCCCGCTTGCCTGCGTGCGCATCGGCCGCAACGTGGAGACCGGCGAGTTTATCGTCAACCCCACCTACGAGGAGCGCGAGAACTCCGATCTGGACCTGGAGCTGGGCGGCTCTGCCGACTTCATCTCGATGGTCGAGGCCGGCGCCGAGGAGATCTCCGAGGACGACATGCTCGCCGCCATGAAGTTTGGCCAGGAGGCCCTTGCCGCTTTCTGCCAGGCTCAGGACGAGTTCGTCGCCGAGTGGGAGCAGGTTAACGGCCCCATCGTCAAGAAGGAGTACCCGCTCGACCAGCCCGTCGAGGAGGTCCAGGAGCGCATATTCGCCCACTACGACGAGATGGCAGCCGCCCTTCGCGACGCCGACAAGCTCTCCCGTATCGGTAAGGTCGAGGCTCTGAAGGAGTCCATCCGCGCCGAGTTCACCGAGGAGGAGCAGGCCGCTTGGGAGCGCGAGATCCCCGTGGCGCTCAAGAAGCTCGAGAAGAAGGCCATGCGCACCATGGTCGTTGAGACCGGCGAGCGCGTCGACGGCCGTGCCGCTGACGAGATCCGTCCCATCATGGTGAAGGACAACTACCTGCCGCTCGTTCACGGCTCCGGCCTGTTCCAGCGTGGCCAGACCCAGGTGCTCTCGGTTCTTTCGCTCGGCATGCTCAACGAGGGCCAGCGTCTGGATACCATCGAGCCTACCGAGGGCAAGCGCTACATGCATCACTACAACTTCCCGCCGTTCTGCACCGGCGAGACTGGCCGCATGGGCAGCCCCAAGCGCCGCGAGATCGGCCACGGCAACCTTGCTGAGCGCGCTCTGCTTCCGGTGCTCCCCGACGAGAACGAGTTCCCCTACGCCATCCGCGTCGTTTCCGAGGTCATGGAGTCCAACGGCTCCTCTTCGATGGCTTCGACCTGCGGTTCTACGCTCGCCCTTATGGACGGCGGCGTGCCCATTAAGCGCCCGGTCTCCGGTATCGCCATGGGCCTGATCCAGGAGGAGGGCAAGACCGTGGTCCTGTCTGACATCCAGGGTCTCGAGGACTTCCTGGGCGACATGGACTTTAAGGTCACCGGTACCACCGAGGGCATCACCGCCCTCCAGATGGACAACAAGGCTACCGGCCTCACCTTCGACATCCTGGCCCGCGCCCTGCAGCAGGCCAAGGAGGGTCGCGCTTTCATCCTGCAGAAGATGCTCGATGTGATCCCCGAGCCGCGCCACACCACGCGCAGCACCGCTCCGCGCATCGTTTCCATCCAGGTTCCGACCGACAAGATCCGCGACGTCATCGGTTCCGGCGGTAAGGTCATCCGCGGTATCCAGGACGAGACCGGCGCCTCGGTCGACATCCAGGAGGACGGCACCGTCTTTGTCGGCGGCACCGGCGAGTCCGTCGACCAGGCCGTCGAGCGTATCAAGCTCATCATCAAGGTTCCCGAGCCGGGCGAGGAGTACACCGGTCGCGTGGTCTCCATCCAGCCCTTCGGCGCCTTCGTCAACCTGCTGCCCGGTAAGGACGGCCTGCTGCACATCTCCCGCGTCGCCAAGGGCCGCGTGGAGAAGGTCGAGGACGTCCTCAACGTGGGCGACGAGGTCAAGGTCGTCGTCATCGAGGTCGACGATCGCGGCAAGATCTCGCTCGATCGTCTGGATAAGCCCGAGGCCCCTGCTCGCGCTGAGGG
>URGY01000242.1 GCA_900547505.1 uncultured Collinsella sp. | reverse complement strand
TGGGCTCGGAGATGTGTATAAGAGACAGCCCCAGCTGACGCCCGCGCTCTTAAGGCCGGCGTTGTGGCCGGTCAGAACATCGACATTCGAATCGCCCACGTAGAGCGTGGTCGCCGGATCGGCGCCCAGCTCCTCCATCACATGCAGCGTGACGGGCGCTTCGGGCTTGGGCGGAAACGCATCGACACGGCCCTGTACCAGCGCAAAGCGATCGGGACCAAAGTATTTCTCGATAAGCGGGGCTGCCGAAATATGATCCTTGTTGGTGAGCACGGCAAGCTGAACGCCCGCTGCGCGCAGGCGGTCGAGCATCTCAATCGTGCCGGCATAGGGGGTGGTGTGGTCCTCCTTGTGCTCGCCGTAGTAAGCCCTAAACTCGGCAAGCGTCTGCTCAAAGGCGCGACCGTCGCCCGCATACTCGGCAGGCATAAAGCGCTCAACCAGCTTGAGCATGCCGTTTCCCACCTTGTAGCGGTACTCGTCCACGGCAAACGTGGGCCAGCCGTGCATCTTGCAGGTGTGGTTGCCGGCGGCTGCCAGGTCCTCGAGCGTGTTGAGGATGGTGCCGTCCAGATCAAAGATCACATGGGAAAAAGCTGCTGCCATGAAAGCTCCCGTCATTGGGTTTAAATCGCACCCCATAATACTGGGCTTTCGTGTTGGGCGTGCTTGGAATCTGAACATCTCCAGGGATATCAAGCCACATCGCGCCAGCCGTGCAATTCCGCCCTAGCAAATTCTCGGCAGCTGCTCTCCTACGAGCATGTCGAGGATGCGGGTCGAGCCCTCTACCCGATACCGTCGGTAAACGCAGCCAGAAACTCCTCGAACGTGTCGGTCTGCATGAGCCTCATCGTTGTCTCTACCGAGGAGAACACCTCGATAATCAGGTCGAGCACATCTCTAAAGAGCCCCATGTCCTCCTGTGCGATGCCTATAAGCAGCGCAAACCGCACGTTGTGGCGTCCCCAGGGAATCGGGGCGTCATTGTGGGCCACGGCGATAAACGAACGCTCGGGATATATCGAGATCGCGTGGGGCATGGCAAGGCTGTCGGTAAACGCCGTCGACGAGACGCTCTCGCGCAGATGCACGTCAGCGATATACTCGGGCGTTGCGAGTCCCTGAGCGGCCAAAAGCTCTCCCATTCGGTCGATGCAGCTTGTGGCGTCGTTTGCGTCTACGTTGCGCATAAACAGCCCCGGCTGCAGCAGGCGTCCCAAAAGGCCCTGGGCATAGAGACGCCGCCGTCGCTCTTGGATGGCGCAAAGCCGATCGCGGATCTTTCGCACGTTTTGCTTAGTGAGGATTGGCCCGATCAAGATCTTGGTGCTGCCGCCGCAAACCGGCACGTCGATCGTGGTGACCACCACGTCACTCTCGGGGGGATCGGCCAGGTAGCCATCACAGCTCATCACGGCAACAACACTTATGGCGTCGCCAAACTCGGCCTTGAGGTCGTCGACGAGTCTGCGTGCAAAATCGTGATACTCCTCGATAATCACCGTGCAGGTGATGGCACCGTCGGGTGCGGAGAACTTCTCAAAATAGGCGCCGATATGAAAGGCGATAAACGCGATTTCATTCTCGCCTACCTCAACATTCATGGCGGTCGAGAAACGGTGGGCGATATAGACCGCCATGTCGTAGACCGGTGCGTGTTCGCTTTTGATCTGCGCGGCGAGCGGGTTGGGGTAGCTTACGTGGTAGACGGCGCGCTGGTAGGCGTTAAACATATGCAGGACGAGCTGCAGGCGCATAGGCTCGTCGATAAAGCGCGGCAGATTGTAGCGCTCGCCGCACTCGTCGAGAATCCCCAGGACCATGTCAACAAAATCGCGGTCGATGATGCTCGCGAGCTTCTCGCGGTTGAGGTCACCAAAATCACAGCGCTCGACGGAAAGCGCCAAAAGCAGCAGGATCTGCTGAAAATCGGCACGCGGGATGGCACAGCCAAACTCCTTCTCAAAGTAGGCGGCGATGCGCTGGGCGCAGTGCACAATCTGCTCGCGCTGCCCAAGCTGCGCCACCAGGCCGTCTCCGTCGACGGGGCCGTCCACCTCGCTGAGCTCGTTGTTCGAGGTGAGCCTGATGATGATCACCAGCAGGTGCATAAGCAGGTTGGAGAACGCGTAGTCGTTGATAAACAGGTCCGAGCGCTGGCAGATCTCGACCAGGCTCGAGAGGGTCGCCTGCACGTCAAAGCTGGGAAACATGTTCTCGAGCGTCTTGGTCGAGGTGAAGTAGCCATAGGAGTTGTGGGTGGCTATGTGGCCGAGAAGTTTGCGCTTGTCGGCCTCGCGCCCCGTGAGCGTCATGCGGTAGTCGTGCGTCTCGACATTGAGGCCAAACTGTCGCACGAGCGCACGCACCTGCGGCATCACGGAGCTCTGAAACGTGCTCTCGCCTGTCTCTTATACACATCTCCGAGCCCACGAGACTACGCTGCATCTCGTAT
>URGY01000241.1 GCA_900547505.1 uncultured Collinsella sp. | reverse complement strand
CACAAGGCTATTCGTCGGCAGCGTCAGATGTGTATAAGAGACAGGCCCAGCGCTAACCCGCCCACCCCGGGCAATGATTCACGAAAGGGGTCCCTATGGACCTTGCTGACATCCGCCAGGCCATTGATGGCATCGACACCACGCTCCTCAACAGTTTTATCGAGCGCATGGACATTGCCACCGAGGTCGCCAAGTCAAAAATCGAGATGGGCAAGGCCGTCTTCGACCCCGCCCGCGAGCGCTCCAAACTCAACAACCTCGCCAGTCGCGCGCCCGAGCGCTACGAGGCCCAAACCATCACCCTGTTCCGCCTCCTCATGAGCATGAGCAAGGCCGAGCAGCAGCGCTACATCAACGAGTTCAAGGGCATCACCGTCTCGCAAAAGGCCCACGCCACGGCTGCAGCCTCCGACACGCCCTTCCCTCAAACTGCCACCGTTGCCTGCCAGGGCGTGGAAGGTGCCTATAGCCAGATAGCCGCGTGCAAGCTCTTCGACGTGCCCAATATTGCGTTCTTTGAGACCTTTGAGGGCGTCATGCGAGCCGTGCGCGACGGGTTCTGCGAGTTTGGCGTGCTGCCCATCGAGAACTCAACTGCCGGATCGGTCAACGCCGTCTACGACCTGCTCGCCCAGTTCGATTTCCACATCGTGCGCTCGCTGCGACTCAAAATCGACCACAACTTGCTCGTCAAGCCCGGCACCAAGCTCGCGAACATACACGAGGTCTACAGCCACGGTCAGGCCATCGCGCAGTGCGCTAGCTTTATCGAGTCCCACGACCTGCACGCCACCAAGTACCCCAACACGGCCATGTCGGCCGAAATGGTCGCCAACTCCGAGCGCACCGATGTTGCCGCCATCGCATCGCGCAGCTGCGCAGCACTCTATGGCCTGGAGGTGCTGGAGTCCAACATTCAGGACTCGGACAACAACTACACGCGCTTTGTCGTCATCAGCCGCGAGCCGCGCGTCTACCCCGGCGCCAACCGCACCTCGCTCATGATTACCACGGCCAACGAGCCGGGCGCACTCTATCGCGTACTCGAGCGCTTCTACGCGCTCAATATCAACCTCATCAAGCTCGAGAGCCGCCCCATCCCCGGCCGCGACTTTGAATTTATGTTCTACTTTGATCTGGACTGCCCCTTTGGCAGCAAGGCCCTCGACGACCTGCTCGATTCCATCGACGACGTGTGCGAGAGCTTCACCTACTTTGGCAGCTACACGGAGGTGCTCTAGATGACCGATACCGCCGCAACCCGCCCCTACGGCGTGTTGGGCCGCGTGCTGGGCCACAGCTACACCCCAACCATCTACAAGGAGCTGGCGGGGCTTGAGTACGTGCGTTTTGAGCGCGAGCCTGAGGACCTCGCGGCCTTTATGACGGGCGACGAGTGGGAGGGCACCAACGTGACTATCCCTTACAAGCGCGCCGTCATGGAGTACCTGGACGAGCTGAGTCCACTCGCCAAGCGCATGGGAAACGTCAACACCATCACGCGCCTGCCCGACGGTCGCCTGCGCGGCGACAACACCGACTACTTTGGTTTTCGGTGCCTGGTCGAGGAGCTGGGTGTAGAGGTTGCCGGCAAGAAGGTCCTCGTACTTGGCGCCACCGGCGGCGCCGGCACCACGGCAAGTATGGTGCTGGGAGACCTGGGCGCCATCGTTGTGCCCGTGGGTCGCACGAGCGAGATCAACTACGACAACATCGCGCAGCAGTCCGACGCCGCCCTGCTCGTCAACTGCACGCCCGCCGGCATGTTCCCCCACTGCCCCGACGCACCCTGCACGCTCGAAGGGCTCAACGCGCTCGAGGGCGTCATCGACATTGTCTACAACCCTGCCCGCACGGGTCTGATGCTCGAGGCCGAGCGCCGCGGTATCCCCTGCATCGGCGGTCTGCTCATGCTTGTTGCCCAGGCAGCACAGGCTGTCGAGCGCTACACCGGCCAGATTACCCCGCGCGAGCGTATCCTAGACGTAACGGAGCGTCTGTCCCGCCGCGAGCAGAACATCGCGCTGATCGGCATGCCGGGTTCGGGCAAGACCCGCGTGGGCGAGCAGGTCGCCCTGCTAACGGGTCGCGAGCACATCGACTTGGACCGAGCGCTTGAGGAAAGCCTGGGGATGCCCTGCGCCGAATTCATCGTCGAGCGCGGCGAGCCGGCCTTCCGCGAGCAGGAGACGGCAGCGCTGTCCGACATCTCCAAGCGCAGCGGCCTGGTGCTCTCCACCGGCGGCGGCGTGGTCACACGCGACGAGAATTACCCGCTGCTGCACCAAAACAGCCAGATCGTGATGCTCAACCGCAAGCTCGAGGAGCTCGCCCACAAGGGCCGCCCCATCACCGCCCGCGACGGAATCGACAAGCTGGCCGAACAGCGCATGCCGCGCTATCGCGCGTGGGCCGACTACATCATCGACTCACGCGACTGCGCTGCCAACACCGCCCAAGCCCTCCTCGAGAC
>URGY01000240.1 GCA_900547505.1 uncultured Collinsella sp. | reverse complement strand
GAGATGCAGCGTAGTCTCGTGGGCTCGGAGATGTGTATAAGAGACAGCAGCAGGTCAAACGGCGTGATGGTATAGGCGCGCTCCCCCGCCGCCACACGGCGCGCATTCACGCGATGTCCCGCCTCAACAGCGGCAGAAACACCACGGGCAAACGCCTCGTCGCTCACAACGCGCCCGTCAACCTCCATGCGCTCGGGATAGCGCACAAGCTGCGGCGACGTATACAGCGCAGTCTTGAGTCCCTCGCCGCGAAGAATGGCAGCCGAAAAACGCGTGGTCGAAGTCTTGCCGTTGGTACCGGCAACCTGAATGCAATCGAAATACTCATCCGGACGTCCCAACTCATCGAGCATATCGACAACCGTCTCAAGCAGAGGACCAGCATCCCCAGAAATCCGCCCCGTATCAGCAGCCAGCCCAACAGCCTCATCAAACGAAAGCAACTCAAACGAGAAAGGAACGACATACGACCCAGAACGCTTAGCCATAACCCAAAGTCCCCCATAACAGAAAAAGAGGCTCATCAAAAAGAATGAGCCC
Organism: uncultured Collinsella sp.; assembly: GCA_900547505.1. Lineage (GTDB taxonomy): Bacteria > Actinomycetota > Coriobacteriia > Coriobacteriales > Coriobacteriaceae > Collinsella. The sequence goes on along the minus strand of URGY01000240.1, from coordinate 1,943 downwards.
CTCGCGTTGACAATTTCAGCCTTTACCCGATTGCAGCAAGATCAAGGCCACAACCCAGTGGCCCCAACCTACCAGTTGCAAACAACCACGTAACCGCACTAGGAGCGGCCCGACGCTTTGCTCGTCGCAAGTTCCGCACGCAAAGGACAGCACTTAATGTGCTGTCCGTCTTGCGCAGGACTGTCCGCAGCGGAGAGCAAAGCGTCGGGACGCGTCCCCCAGTACCGCCTACGAGAAGTCAGCAACCTGAGCAGTCAGCGCCGCCAGGATCTCCTTGAGCTCAGCTGCACGGTCCCTCTTCTTCTGCACCACCGCGGGCGCGGCCTTGGCCACAAAGCCCTCGTTGGCGAGCGTCTTCTCGCAGCCGGCAAGCTCCTTCTGGGCCGCGGCGATCTCCTTCTCCAGGCGCGCCTTCTCGGCCGAAAGATCAACCTTGCCCTCGAGCACCACAAAGACCTCGACGCCGCTGTCGACCACGGCAATACTCGCGGCCGGCTTCTCAACGTCGGTACCCATGACCAGCGAAGCGGTGTTGGCCAGCGGCTCAATGGTCGAGCGCAGGCTCTCGAGCTTCTCGATATCCTCGGCACCGGCGCGCACGACCACGTCGAGCTCGGCCTTGGGGCTCAAGCGATAACGCGAACGCGTGGCGCGGGCGGCGGAAACGACGGCGCGGCACAGCTCAAACGCGCGCTCGGCGGGCTCATCGACATACTTGGCGTAGTCGGCGGGCTCGGGCCACTTGGCGATCATGAGCGCCTCGGCGCGGTCCAGGTTGCCCTCGGCATCCAGGTCGAGCACGCTCGCCGGCATATTGTCCCAGATCTCCTCGGTAACGAACGGCATAAGCGGGTGCATCAAGCGAATGGAGGTGTCGAGCACAAAGATCAGGTTGCGCTGAGCCTGCAGACGGCCCTCGCCCTTCAGGCGGGCCTTAGTAACCTCGACATACCAGTCGCAGACCTCGTTCCAGAAGAACTGCTGCACGCCGCGGGCCATGTCGCCAAAGGTGTACCTCTCGATGCCCTCGGTGACCATCTTTACGGCCTTGGCCAGGCGGCTGAACATCCAGGCGTCGGCCGGCGTCTCAACGACGGGCTCGCCGGGCGTGTAGCCCTCCATGTTCATGAGCAGGAAGCGGCTGGCGTTCCAGATCTTCGTCACAAACGACTTGGCCTGGTCGGTACGCGGGCTGTCGATGAGCTTCTTGGTCTTCTTATCGATGTTTGCGTCGAACTTAACATCCTGGTTGTTGGTGCACAGCGTGAGCAGGTTGTAGCGCATGGCATCGGCGCCGTACATGCCAATGAGATCCATAGGGTCAACGCCGTTGCCCTTGGACTTGGACATGCGGCTGCCGTCCTTGGCAAGAATCGTCGGGTAGATGACGACGTCCTTAAACGGCACCTCGTCCAGGAAGTACAGCGAGCTCATGACCATACGGGCGACCCACAGCGCGATGATGTCGCGCGCGGTGACGAGCGCCGTCGTGGGATGATGTCCCTCGAGCAGCTCCGGCTTTTGCGGCCAGCCTTGCGTGGCGAAGGTCCACAGCTGCGAGCTGAACCAGGTGTCCAGCACGTTCTCGTCCTGATGCACGTGATGACCGCCGCACTTGGGGCACACGTCGGTGTCCTCGGTCAGGGCGTCCTCCCAGCCGCAGTCCTCGCAGTAGAACACGGGGATGCGGTGGCCCCACCACAGCTGGCGGCTGATGCACCAATCCTTGAGGTTCTCCATCCAGGTGGTGTAGGTCTGCGTCCAGCGCGCGGGGTGGAAGGTGACCTTGCCGGAGTTGACGGCGTCGAGCGCCGGCCCCTTGAGCTTGTCAACGGCCACAAACCACTGCTCGGACAGCCACGGCTCGAGCGCGGCGTCGCAGCGGTAGCAGTGCTGTCTCTTATACACATCTCCGAGCCCACGAGACTACGCTGCATCTCGTA
>URGY01000239.1 GCA_900547505.1 uncultured Collinsella sp. | reverse complement strand
AGAAGCCCTCGCCGCACGAAGTGCGCAGCGAGGGCTTCTTGCATGTCCGAGGACGTGCCTAAAAGTAAACTGATGGCGGGCCCGGACGACTACAGGGCTATCGATTACCCCGTGTTCTGCAATCCTGCCGAGACGCCGGTCACAGTCGAAAGAATCAGGCTCATGTACTCGGCCTTCTTCTCCTCGGCCATCTCGTCCTGGTTCATACGCACCTCGCGAAGGGCGCGGACCTGGGCGATGGACAGAGCGTCGACATAGGGGTTGCGCACGCGAACGGCGCAGCCGAGCACGCGACGGCGCTGCAGCGGCCACTCATCACCGACGATGGCAAGGACCCACTTACGGGTGAGCTGCATCTCGGTAAAGACCTTCTCGGACAGATCCTGGCGGTCGCCCAGGTGCAGATACATCTTGGCGATGCGCTGATCGGTCTTAGCGATTGACATCTCGATGTTGTCGATGAACGTGCGGAAGAACGGCCACTCCTGGTAGGCAGCCTTAAGCTGGTCAAGGTCGCCCAGCTGCTCGCAGGCGGTGCCCAGGCCGTACCAAGCGGCCAGGTTAATGCGCGCCTGGCTCCAGCTGAAGATCCACGGAATGGTACGCAGGTCGTCGAGGGACTTGGCACCCAGGCCGCGCTTGGCGGGACGCGAGCCGATCGGCAGCAGACCGACCTCGGTCAGCGGCGTCACGGTCGAGAACCACGGCGTAAAGTCCTCGGTGTTCAGCAGGTCCAGATAGCGCTCGTGGCTTGCGGTGTTGAGCTTCTCGGCCATATCCCAGAACTTCTGCGTGGTCTCGGTGTTGGTCTTCTCGACACTCGGGGCCGACTGCAAAAGCGTCGCGGCGGCAACGGACTCAACATGGCGCTGAGCCAGCGTGCGGTTGCCGTAACGGGCAAAGATGACTTCGCCCTGCTCGGTGAGCTTAAAGAAGCAGTTGACCGAACCCTTGGGCTGCGCCAGCACGGCCTTGTTGGCCGGGCCGCCGCCACGGCCCACGGCACCGCCGCGACCGTGCATGAGCACCAGGTCGATATCGTTCTTCTCGGCCCACTTGGCGATGCGCTCCTGCGCGGAGTGCAGCGCGAGCATGGCCGTGGTAGGACCGGCATCCTTGGAGGAGTCGGAGTAGCCCAGCATGACCTCCATGCGGCGGTTGGTCTGGGCAAGGCGCTTCTGCACCACGGGCAGCGTGAGCATCTGGTCGAGCACGTCGACGCAGCCCTCGAGGTCCTCGAGCTGCTCGAACAGCGGGATCACGTCGAGCTCGGGGACATCCTCCTCGTGTGCAAAGGACAGGTGGGCGAGCTCAAAAACGTCGGCCACATGCTGGGCGCTCTTAGTGAACGAGATGATGTAGCGGTGCGCCATCTTCTTGCCGTAGCGCTTTTGGATGGAGCCGATAGCGCGGAAGGTATCGATGACCTCGCGCGTCATGGGCTGCAGGTCGCCATGGATACCGTTCTCGTGGATATCCTTGAGGGCGCGAGCGTGCACCACGGAGTGCTGACGGAACTCCATCTCGACCATATGGAAGCCGAAGGACTCGACCTGCCAGATGATGGTCTGGACCGGACCGTAGGCAGCACGGACGGCACCGCAGGCAGCCAGCGAGCGCTGGACGACGCGCAGGTCCTCCAGGAACTCATCGGCGCTGTGGTACATGGTGTCGGTGATACGGCGCACGGTGGCGTTCAGACGGTCGGCCATGACGAGCATGACGGCGCGATGCGGCTCGTGCTCGGAGATCAGCTCGGCGCGGGCCGTGTAACGAGGGCTCATCTCGACCTGATGGTTCCACAGGTTAATGAGCTCGGCAGAAGGCTTGCTGTAGGTGGCCTCGAGCGTGAGGTTGCGGCCGATGCGGCGGCACTTGTCCTCGAGCTTGAGCACCATGTGCGTAAAGTACTTGGCGGCGACCTCACGGCTCACCTTGGCGGTGACGTTCGGGTTACCGTCGCGGTCGGAACCGATCCAGCTGCCGGGATGGAAGAACGCCGGGCACAGCGGCGGCACGGTACCGGCCTTGTCGCCCAGCACCCAGTCGTCAAAACGACGATAGATAACGGGGATGACATCGAACAGCGTGTTATCAAAGATGTCGATGATGGTATCGGCTTCCTCGACCGGCGTGGGCTTCTTGAGCGCGATGGGGCTCGTACGCACCAGGGCGTCGATCTCCTGCAGCATATGACGCTCGTTCTCCACCAGGTCGGAGCCGCCCAGACGCGGACGCTCCTCCAGCAGGTTGGAGATACGGCGAATCTTGCCCTCGACGGCCTTACGACGGGCCTCAGTGGGATGCGCGGTAAAGACGGGATGGAACTCAAGCTTGCCGAGCAGCTCGTTGGCGCCCTCGACGCCCAGTTCATTCACCAGCTGGTGATAGGCGACGGTGAGCTCGTTGGCGGGATCGACCTCGGTATCGGTCGACGCACCGGCCTGTCTCTTATACACATCTCCGAGCCCACGAGACTACGCT
>URGY01000238.1 GCA_900547505.1 uncultured Collinsella sp. | reverse complement strand
CGTAGTCTCGTGGGCTCGGAGAGGTGTATAAGAGACAGGCCGATAATGGCCCGGCAGTCGTTCTCGCGATACAGCGCCGACGCTTCCTCCACATTCGAGACCGTGGGGTTCGCACGCGTTTCGGAATAGACCGTAACGCCAATCCCCTGAGCCGCAAGCGCGCGCTCGAGTGATGCCGTGAGCCCCAAACGTGCAATACCAGGGTCTGTCACGATAAGAACCTTCTGGATCGAGCTCTTTTGAAGCACCGCGGGCACATCCTCGGCATGCTCCAAAATACGCAGCTCGGTATAGGGCAGGATCGGCAATGCAATGCGAAAAACCATCTGATATGTTCGGCACCAGGCACGACGGGCTAGATGCATAGAGGAAACTCCTATATTTGTTGATAGGTCAACATTTTGCTCGACCGATTGTACTCAGCAGAGATCGCAGACGGCCTCCCAATCGTTAATCAATCAACATCTTCATATCTCAAAATTGTTTTATTAAAAATCATTCCTAATAGGCTTCACATTTGGTTGCATTTATGGATAATAGAACTCGTCAAGACGCACGTCCGGAGAGGGCCCTTACGGGACCGGACGAGCGCGCAATCGCCATCGATCGAAAGGATCGAATCATGAAGTTTGTTTGCCCCGTTTGCGGTTATGTGGAAGAGTTCGACGGCGACCAGCTGCCCGAGGATTTTAAGTGCCCCCAGTGCGGCGTTCCCGGTTCTCGTTTCCTGAAGCAGGAGGAGGGCCAGCTCGAGTGGGCTGCCGAGCACGTCGTGGGCGTCGCCAAGATGGAGGGCGTCTCCGAGGACATCGTTGCCGATCTGCGCGCCAACTTTGAGGGCGAGTGCTCCGAGGTCGGTATGTACCTGGCCATGGCTCGCGTCGCTCATCGCGAGGGCTATCCCGAGATCGGCCTGTACTGGGAGAAGGCTGCCCACGAGGAGGCCGAGCACGCCGCCAAGTTCGCCGAGCTCCTGGGCGAGGTCGTGACCGACTCCACCAAGAAGAACCTCGAGATGCGCGTTGAGGCCGAGAACGGCGCCACCGCCGGCAAGACCGATCTTGCCAAGCGCGCCAAGGCCGCCGGCCTCGATGCCATCCACGATACCGTGCACGAGATGGCTCGCGACGAGGCCCGCCACGGCAAGGCTTTCGCCGGCCTGCTCAAGCGCTACTTTGGCTAAGCCAGCCGCCTGAGAGACAATCTCTAGCTCGATAAGGCCCGGACCGCATGGTTCGGGCCTTTTTGTGTCTCGAGGACTCGTTAACGCCCTGAAATAGGACCATCTTCGACATCGGATTCTCGTCAAAAACTAAGTGAGTAGACTTTTTGGAACTTGCCGAGCACACCATCCATATTGCCTTATAAAGCCGCAGGTAAATGACTTGTTGCAAAACGGCTTGGTCGCCAAAGTGCCAAAAGTCTACTCACTTAGAACCGCAGCCGTCCACGATCGAGTCTTTTTGTGCCTAACGGGCATCTTTCCGTCGATTACTCCCATTTTTGTCCAGTCAACGAATAGTTCAGACCGGAGTAATGCCTCAGCCCTTTGCTCATCCGGGCTTTTATCACGATATTCAGCATCGAGCATCCTGCATACGGCCTTAACGATCGCGCGGAATCTATCCTCATCCGATATCTGTCTGTGTGTAAGGAGAAGCACATCGTAGCCCATGGCCTGAAGGGCCGTCATGCGGTCAGCGTCACGCAAGCCATCCCCTGCGCGTCCGTGCGAGGCCTTTCCCTGACATTCAATGGCCACCTGTCGCCTACCGTCCGGCGAAGAAAGAAGTAGGTCGATATACACACGGGACTTTCCCACAATTGCTCGAGCACTTGTGCTTAGCGCCACTTCGACATTGAGCTCTATGCCGCAAAACCCTTCGCCTCCCAGAGCTCGCGGCAGTCCAAGTAACACATACGCCTCGACCTCAAAAGGCGACGCGGCACCCAATGGAACGAGTTGCGATACCGTCATAAATCTATTGCCATATCGCATCCCGCAAACATCTGAACAAAAGCGGTCAAGGTCTCTGCCCAAAACCAAAGCGTCTCGGCGCCATAAATTTGAGGCGGTGCCGTCCTCGGACGGACAGCGCACCCAACCGATCGTTGTCGCAAACGCGCCCGAATCAATTGCACGCGCAAGCTCGGCCTCAAGCGCCGCCGGCAGAGCGCACACCGCAAACAAGCCGCACATTTCCGCCAATACCAAAAGAAGCTGAAGGTCCGTCAGATGCCGCGACATGATGAATGCCGTCAGTAGAGGAGATGTAATCAAAAATCCATGCTCCGTTTCCAGCACGGATTCCCTGGGGAGCTCGCCAAGAAACAGCCGCTGCCTCATGCTGGCTGGACAAGTCCGCTTGTTTCTCGTCCGAACCAATGTATACAACGGAAAGCCGAGCGCTACCGCAGCCGTCGGGTTACGGGCGAGATCACTGTCTCTTATACACATCTGACGCTGCCGACGAATAGCCTTGTGTAGATCT
>URGY01000237.1 GCA_900547505.1 uncultured Collinsella sp. | reverse complement strand
TGGGCTCGGAGATGTGTATAAGAGACAGGCTCCCGACAGGCAGGCGGCAAGTGTGGACTTGCCGGCGCCCGAAGGCCCGATAATGCCGATAAAATCTCCCCTGTTCACGCCGAGCGAGATATGCTTAAGCGCCTGCTCGGTCTGCGTGCCATAGGAGAACGAGACATCGTCGACGTTGATGATCGTTTCCATGGATACCTTTCATAGTCATCGGGGACGTTCTTAAATGACTAGTCGTTTAAGAACGTCCCCAAAAGCTAGATGTTTGGGACAGTCTTTGGTGGTGAAGCACGGAGACGGCTTTACGAGGGGCCCCAGGTTGGCGCGAAAGAGGAGCGAAGCGCACTTGGGTACGCGAGCGACGAATGAACGCCAAGATGGGGTGGCTCGTAAAGCCGAGCAGGTTAGTTGAGCTTCAGGGCCTTCTGGATGGGCAGATAGAGAGCGCCGACCAGAATGGCGTTAAACACGGCGGTCATGGCGACGACGGGCAGCATGGCAGCGGCGAGCTCGCCCACCACGCCGAGCATAGCCATCTTGATGACCATGAAGATGACGCCCGAGACAAAGGTGGTCACGAACGTTGCGACGATGGCGACGGCTGGCTTAACCTGGCCGTCCTTGGCAGCAGCGTTGACAATGACGGCCATGAGCATGGCGGCGATGCCCTCGGCGGCAAAATCGACAAACGGCGAGGTGGTGGTGATCTGGATTACAGCCGCCGAGATCAGGCCGATAACGAGCGCCTCGCCAATGTTGGGACGAACGACCAGGATAGTGAGGCAGAAGGCCGAGATAATGAACTCGGGGCTGATCATGCCGCCCGAGATGCCGGAGATGGCCTTGCCGACGGTGAAGTTGAGGATGAAGCCGGCGGCAAGCAGGATGGCGAGCAAGACGAGGGCGCGGACGTCGAGTTTGCCGCGGTCGGCGGTCTGGACGGTGCGGGGCTGGGCGGTGGTGGTGTTCTGAGACATGGTGAAAATCCTTTCGGAAGGGAAGTGCAAGAGAAGAAAGCGGAGGCGCGTGATGCGAATGCGATTGGGCTCGAGATAGAAAAAGGCCCCCGGTCGAAACCGGAGGCCTTCCAATCACCTAGAGCGCAAAAACAGGCGTGAGGGACTCACTGTCGACCGATCGTATTCGCATCACGCCACCACCAGTTGTTGAGAGACTTCATCGTGTTCTTCATGTTGGTGGCTCCTTTCGTGATGCCTTGGCGCGGTTGCACCTCGTTGCTGTTGCGCTGCACTATAGCACAGCGAAGTGTGTGCAGGGAATCTTTTTTGAAAAGATTTCGGCGACGTTTCCCGCCGGTCGAATGGGCGGCTGGGCGGGCGGGCGACCTTGGCCTTCCCGCCCGCGCCTTAAGGTGAGGGGTTCTTAGGCCTTTTTGCGACGATAGAGCACGAAGCCGCAGACACCGATGACGACGACGGCGCCAACGGCCATGGCGGCCATGTTGTTGCCCTCGGACTTCTCCTCGGTGGCCTCTTCCTTCTCGACCTCGGGCTCGGCAACGTCCTTATCGGAGAGGGCCTCGTCGGCGTAGGTGATGGACTCGACCAGGCAGTCGTTGTCGGCATCGTAGTCGCTCGGGACGAACTCCTCGGAGAAGTCGCCCTCCTTGAGGTAGTCACGCATTTCCTCGAGCATAGCCTTGCACTTGAGGTAGGTGTTTTTGGTGGCAGCCTTGCCGGCCTTGTTGGCCAGGGTGGTGCGGGCCTCGGTGTCCTCGGCGGCCTGCATGGCCTCGTCGACGGTCAGGTTCTGCTCGATGAGCTCCTTCTGCAGGGCGTCGAGGTAGGCGCGGACGCCAGTAGCGCAGTAATCGCGGTTCTCATAGGCGAGCGTGTTGATGTCCATGAGGACGTAGTTGATGGAGTTCTTGGGCTCCTCGTTGTTTACAACGTCTTCCTCTTCGCAGTGATCGAAGGAGACATCCTGATCGCTGAAGTAGGGGCTGACCTCGGTGAGCAGTGCGGAGTAGAGGGGGATAGCGACGGAGAACTCGGCGTTGGAGAGCATCTCCCACTGGATGGTCGCGATTTCGGGGTCCATGCCGTGGCGGATCTGGAAGGTGTGGATCTCGGTGTTGCGGTTGGAGCCGATAGCATAGGCGCCGTCGGTGTTGGCGTTGAGACCGGCGACATTCTCGCCGCGAGCAGCGAAGCTGCGGATCATCTCAAAGGTGTTCCAGTCGGACTTGCCGGGCTGGAAGAACAGCGGCTGCATCTCGTGGACCAGGGCGCCGGTCGTGGCGCGAGCGTCTTCACGCTCGTCCTTGACGATCTCGTAGTCAGTGCCTTCAGCCAGCGGGGCCATGAAGTAATCGCGACCCTGGATATAGCGCGACCACTGGTGCATACCGGCCTCGCCGATCTCCTCGCCGTAGGTCTTGGCGACGTCGAACTTGCCGTCAGTGTACTCGGCAAAGCCCTTCTCCTTAGGCATGGACTCGATGCCCTGTCTCTTATACACATCTCCGAGCCCACGAGACTACGCTGCATCTC
>URGY01000236.1 GCA_900547505.1 uncultured Collinsella sp. | reverse complement strand
GGTAGACGCCGCCGAAAAGACGCGCTCGCAAAAGATCAGCACCTCGCGCCTCAACACGTTCCTCACCGACCTGCGCGAGTTCGGTCATACCGTGGTGGACGGCAAGCGTCGCCTGCGCATGCACTACGTGACCCAGACGGGCGTCAATCCGCCGACGTTTACGTTCTTCGTCAACCACAGCGACCTGGTCAACGACACCTACCAGCGCTACGTGGAGAACCGTATGCGCTCGACCTTCGACTTTGCCGGCACGCCCATTCGACTCTTCTTTAGGAAGAAGGAGCAAAAGGATGCATAATCCGATTCTTCTGACCGCCATCTGCGCCGTGGTCTCGTTCTTTATCGGGGCGATTCCGTTTGGCCTGATCCTGGGCCGCGTGTTCAACCACACCGACATTCGCAAGGCGGGCTCCGGCAACATCGGCACCACCAACGCCCTGCGTGTGGCCGGCCCCAAGGTGGCCGCGCTCACGTTGTTGCTCGACTGCCTTAAGGGCGCCATCTGCGTCCTTATCGCGCGTCCGCTCATTGCCGACTTGGGCTATGGCTTCCCCGTGAGCATTATGGCCCCCGGTGCCGCCGGCGACTGGATGCTCGGCGTCATCTGCCTGGCAGCCGTGTGGGGCCATATCTTCTCGCCCTACCTCAACTTCCATGGCGGCAAGGGTATCGCAGTTGGTCTGGGTGTCATCCTCGCCTGGTACTGGCCTATTGGCCTGTCGCTGCTGGGCATGTTTATCGTGGCCGTCGCCATCACCAAGTATGTGTCCGTGGGCTCGCTTGCCGCAGCCATCGGACTTCCCATCGCTGCTTGCGCGGTCTTTCCGTACAGCAGCCTGGGCCTCAAGTTCTGCATGGCGATGATCGGCATCACCGTGGTGTGGGCCCATCGCTCGAATATCCAAAAGCTCATGGCCGGTAAGGAGTCCAAGCTCTCGTTTACCAAGCGCGTCACCGAGCCCGACGATAAGTAGGAGAGAGTCATGAATGTTGCGCTGATTGGCTCCGGCTCCTGGGGAACCGCCGTCGCCGGCCTTGCCGCCGCGCGAGCCGAGCGCGTGACCATGTGGGCCCATAGCGAGCAGACGGCCGCCGGCATCAATGGCGAACACCGCAACCCCCGCTACCTTGTGGGCTACGAGCTGCCCGGCAACGTCGTCGCCACCACGAACCTGGTGCAGGCGCTCGACGGTGCCGAGGCCATCATCTTTGCCGTTCCTTCGACGCACCTTCGCAGCGTGTGCCACCTGGCCGCGCCCTTTATCGCCGCCAATACTCCGGTGCTCTGCCTCACCAAGGGTATTGAGCCCGAGTCCGGCCTGCTCATGAGCGAGGTCATCGCCAGCGAGATCGGCAACGAGGCGCGCGTGGCGGCGCTCTCCGGCCCCAACCACGCCGAGGAGATCTGCCGCGGCGGGCTTTCTGCCGCCGTCATCGCCAGCAAAGATCCGCAGATAGGGGAGACCTTTAAGGACCTGCTCCTGTCCACGGCCTTTCGCATCTATCTGTCGCAAGACATGACCGGTGTCGAGGTCTGCGGCGCCATGAAAAATGTCATCGCCATCGTGTGCGGCATCTCCGCCGGCACCGGTGCCGGCGACAACACGCTCGCCCTCATCATGACGCGCGGCCTGGCCGAGATTAGCCGTCTGGTGCATGCCCGCGGCGGTCAAGCTATGACCTGCATGGGACTTGCCGGCATGGGTGACCTCATTGCCACCTGCACCTCCGAGCATTCGCGCAACCGCACCTTTGGCTACGAGTTTGCCCACGGCGTTTCGCTCGACGAGTACCAGACGCGTACGCATATGGTTGTCGAGGGCGCCGTCGCCGCCCGCAGCGTGAGCGAACTCGCCCGTTCACTGGGCGTAGACATTCCGCTCACCTTTGCCGTGGAGCAAACGCTCTACAACGGTGTTACTTTGGATAGGGCGCTCGAGATCCTTACCGACCGCGTCCCCTCTCAAGAGTTCTACGGACTCAACGACTAGCGCAGAAAGGCTACTACTATGGGTTCCATCAAAATCGCTCCGTCCGTCCTTTCGGCCGACATGGCCAACCTCAAGGGCGAACTCGACAAGATCGCCGGCGCCGATTACGTGCACTTTGACGTTATGGACGGTCATTTTACCGGCAACCTCACCTTTGGCGTCGATATCCTCAAGGCCGTCAAGCGATCCACCGACGTGCCGGTCGACGCGCACCTGATGGTGTCGAACCCCGACGAGACGGTCGATTGGTACGCCGACGCCGGTGCAGACATGATCACCGTGCACTACGAGGCCTCCACGCACCTGCACCGCACGCTCACGCACCTGCAGCAGCGCGGCGTCAAGGCCGGTGTGGTGCTCAACCCCGCCACGCCCGTCTGCGTGCTCGAGAGCATCATCGACGTTGTCGACATGGTGCTGCTCATGAGCGTGAACCCCGGCTTTGGCGGCCAGAGCTTTATCCCGGGCACTATCGCCAAACTGCACGAGCTCAAGGCCATGTGCTGTCTCTTATACACATCTCCGAGCCCACGAGACTACGCTGCATCTCG
>URGY01000235.1 GCA_900547505.1 uncultured Collinsella sp. | reverse complement strand
CGAGATGCAGCGTAGTCTCGTGGGCTCGGAGATGTGTATAAGAGACAGCCCGTGGAACGATAGTTCTGCTCCAGCTTAACGGTCTTGCAGTTTTTAAAGTCCTTCTCAAAGTCCAGGATGTTGGTGATGTCGGCGCCGCGCCAGCTGTAAATGGACTGGTCATCGTCGCCCACGACCATGAGGTTTTGGTACTTGGCGGCCAGCAGGTTGGCGATCTCGTACTGGACGTGGTTGGTGTCCTGATACTCGTCGACGCTAATGTAGCGGAAACGCTCTTGGTACTTGTCGAGCACCTCGGGGCGGGTGCGCAGCAGCTCGAGCGTGCGCACGAGCAGGTCGTCGAAGTCCATCGCGTTAGCGGCGCGCAGGCGGCGTTCCAGCTCCAGGTAAACCTGCGCGGCCTTTTTGTCGTTGGGGCTGTCGGCGGATTTGAGCATGTCCTCGGGGCCGATCATGGCGTTTTTGGCCGAACTGATCTTGCTGCGGATCATATTGATGGGGAATTGCTTTTGCTCGATACCGAGCGCCTGCATAATATCGCGCACCATGCGCTTGGAATCGTCGTCATCGTAGATGGTGAACTGACCGGTGTAGCCCAGCAGGTCAGCGTCCTCGCGCAGCATGCGCACGCACATAGCATGAAAGGTGCACACCCACATGCCGCGGGTACCGCTGGGAATGAGCGCCGCCAGACGCTCACGCATCTCGGCCGCGGCCTTGTTGGTAAACGTGATGGCAAGGATCTGCCAGGGCTTAACGCCCAGGTCGCCGAGCATATGTGCGATACGGAAGGTCAAGACGCGGGTCTTACCCGAGCCGGCGCCGGCAAGGACCAGCAACGGACCCTCGGTGGTCAGGACCGCCTCGCGCTGGGCGGGATTAAGGCTGTCGATGTCGACGAGCGGCTTGGCGAGTTTAGGTGCCGGCGCGGGAGCGTCGTAAATGTCGAGCGGGACGAGCTCGGGCTCCGGCGCAGCGGGGGCGGTGTATGCATCGAGCGGAACGGATTCCGGCGTGGGCGGCACGGGCACCGCGGCGTTCTTTTCCCAGGGCAAGGGCTGGGTCATGGGCGACTCCTCATCTGACGGACGGCGCGCCTGCGGGCAGCGCCATAGTTTGAGCCGTACCAGTATACCGAGCCGCGCGGACACCGACGCAAATCACACCACGACTCCGTGCGCCGCCGTCAGGCCCGCCCCAGCGGATTTGGCGCAATGGGGTCAGGTTAGTCTGCACCATGTTGCTGCAAAGCAACCTGTCCCCATTGCACCAATCAGGGAGCCACCGATGTCATGGCAACGGCAGCGAGCGGCGGCCAGAACGAACAAATTGGCATGAAAAGAGGGCGGCATAGACCTTTTGGTCATGCCACCCTCTTTGAATGACAAGTTGTCGTTCTGGCCGCCGCGCAGCGTCAACCAAGCTACAGGCCGAGCATAGGCTCCAAGACGAAGAAGTACGCAAGCACCACGATGCCCAGAATGATGCGGTAGACGCCGAAGCACTTGAAGTCGTGACGGCGGACGAAGCCCATGAGCCACTTAATGGCGATGAGCGAAACCACAAAGGCCACAACGCAGCCCACGCCCAGGATGGCGATCTCGTTGGCGCCAAAGGTACCGCCCTTGATGAAGTACTTGACCAGCTTGAGCGCACTCGCGCCAAACATGACGGGAATGGCCAGGAAGAACGTAAACTTGGACGCCACCGAACGCGTGCAGCCCAAAAGCAGGCCGCCGATGATGGTGGAACCGGAGCGAGACGTTCCAGGCACCAGCGAAAGCACCTGGAAGCAGCCGATACCCAGCGCAGTCTTCCAGCTCAGGTCCTCGAGCGTGGTGATGGAACCAAAGTCCAGATCCTCGTCATCGCCCTCATCCTCAGCGGTAGCCGCGGCGGGCGCCGCAAAGTGCGCACCGGCGGGACGTCCACCCGACACCACAGCACGAGAACCAAACGAACCGGCAAGAGCGGCCTGGTCGCGCTTGTTCGCGTGCGGCGCATCGGCCATCCTCGTCCTCGCATGGTGCGAGCATATCTCGTCCGAGACCTCCCAGGAGCGACCGCTGTTCCTAGCGCTCTGCAGCCTGCTCACCATCGTCATCGTCCTCGTATCCATACAGTTGGGCGCACGATCGGCCATTCTGTTCGGCGGGGTGTTGCCCGTCGTCTCGGCGGCACTAGGCGCTTATCGAACGCGCGCGTCGGCACGAACTGCGCCCAGCGTGACGATCCAGCCTCCGTTTCCCCTGTACCTCATCGTCATCCTGTTCGTATTCGGATTCATGATCAGCTTCTTCTCGCTTTTGAACCGGCGCACCGGAACCGTCGAGAACTTCATGATACCCGCCGGCATCGACCCCTTCCTCGCGGGATGGACCGTGCTCGTCCTCGTCATCGCAGGATGCGTTTGGATGCTGTTGCCGCAACGGCACGCCTCCCTCGTCACCACCGTGCTCATCCCGCTCGCCTCGCTCGGTCTGCTGCTCCCGCCGTTCCTTCGCTACGGTTTGCAGGAAACGCTGCCGGCCGTCGTGGCGTTCATCGTCATCTGCGAGGCCATCATCTGCAGCGTCGGCCCGAGCAATGC
>URGY01000234.1 GCA_900547505.1 uncultured Collinsella sp. | reverse complement strand
TCGAGGCCTGTGACACGCTGCTCGACGAGCGCGGTTTTCGCGGGTCGGCCAAGGCCGGCATCTCGGTGTTCGATGACGACTTTGGCCTGCATGCCCAGCAGGTCGCGTTTCTGATGAAATTCCGCGATCTGGTTGAGCGCGTGCGCGATGTGTCGGGCGTGTATCTGACGGGAAGGTTGCAGTAATGGGTCGCGTTGTTGATGGACGTATGAACGGCGCCCCGTTTGCGGGTATCGTGCTCACGGCGGGAAGCGTGCTGCGTGCCGACGATGCCGCCGGCCCCGTGCTCTCCAAAAAGATGGAAGACGCACCCATCGCCGGTTGGTACACCATCGACGGAGGCCAAACGCCCGAGGACGACATCATCGAGGTCAAGCGCGAGCGTCCGCCGCGTCTGGTCTTGGTCGATGCCGCCGATATGGCGCTGCCCGTCGGCGCCATCCGCTTGCTCGACAAACGTGATGTGGCCCGCAAGTCGATGTTCACCACGCATTCGCTTCCTTTGTCGATTCTGATCGAGGAAATCGAGCAATCGTGTGATGATATCGTCTTCGTTGGGATTCAGCCGGGCGACACGGAGTTCTACAACCCCATGTCCCCGGAAGTCTTTGACGCCGTCGACGCCGTGTACGACGCCGTGGCCGCCAACGACTTTTCCCACTTTGTCCGCTTGGGGCAAGAGCAATAGGAGCGCTTGTCCCTGCTGATTAGGAAAGAAGTGATTGACATGGCAGATTCCAAGGTGGAGTACCCCGCTCCCGATTGCCTGGCGCCCGCCGCGATCGAGGCCAAGACCGAGGCCGCCGGCGTGACCAAGGCCAACCTGCCGGTCGCAAAGGCCTTTCTGTTGGCAATGTTCGCCGGTGCGTTTATTGCCTTCGGCGGCCTGTTCTTTACCGTGTTCTTGAGCGATAGCACGCTGGGCTGGGGTGCCCAGCGCGTCGTGGGCGGCCTGTGCTTTTGCCTGGGCCTGGTGCTGGTGCTGGTGTGCGGCGCCGAGCTGTTTACCGGCAACTCGCTTATGGTCTGCGCGCTCAAGAGCAAAAAGATCACCCTGGTCCAGATGCTCAAGGCCTGGGCCGTCGTATGGGTCGGTAACTTTGTCGGTGCCCTGTTCATCGTCTTTTTGGTGTACATGGCCGGCATTTACAAGCTCAACGGCGAGGCGGTCGCCAATTCCATGGTGAGCGTCGCCGCCGGCAAGGTGACGATCGACTGGGTGACGATCTTCTTCCGCGGCATCCTGTGCAACATATTTGTGTGCCTGGCCGTGTGGATCGGTACCGCCGGCAAGACCGTGGTCGATAAGGTTGTGGGCATTCTGCTGCCCATCGCCGCCTTTGTGGCCTGCGGTTTTGAGCACTGCGTCGCCAACATGTACTTTTTGCCCATGGGCGCCGTGATGCATGCATGCGGCTACGGTGCCAAGGTCGCCGGCGCCGATGCGCTCAACGCCGCGGGCATTGCGTTTAACCTGTCCGCCGCCACGCTTGGCAACATCGTGGGCGGTGCGGTTCTGGTCGCGCTCGGCTACTGGTTTATCTACGCCAAGAAGTCCGAGGCGTAAGGTACTGTCTGTTTGACGTTGGGCCTCCCGCGGGGCGTTGCCGTGCGGGAGGCTTTTTGGGTCTGGGGTCCGTTGCCGGGCTTTTGGCCTGTTGTGTTTGGCTGATGAAAGGGGTAATCGAGATGGCATCTGCTGTGAAGCGTGACGGTCGCGCCGTGGTGACCACATGCGGGGGATGCTATGCCGATTGCGCCTTTGCGGCACGCGTTGAGGACGGTCGCGTGGTGGCCGAGTTGCCGGTGCCGGGGCATCCGTGCGCGGCGCGTGCCCTGTGCGCCCGCGGGCGCCATCGCCTGGCAATGCCGTTTGACGAGCGCGACCGCATCGTGCACCCCATGCGTCGACGAGCTGATGGCTCGGGGTTCGATGCGATTTCGTGGGACGAGGCGTTCGCGCAGATCGCTGCGCGCCTTGGGGGGATTGTTGACGGACATGGTCCGTGCGCGCTGGGCATGACGCTCGGCGTGCCCTCGTTCGACCGTTACTGGGCGTATCGCTTTATGCATGCGCTTGGTTCGCCCAACGTGTACGGTGCCGACGGCTCCTGCGAGGTAAGCCGACTTACCGGTTGGGAGCACAGCTTGGGCTATAGTCCCGCCTCCGACCTGGCGCATACCGATTGCATCATGTACCTGGGGCGTTCTATTGTCGATTCGTCGACGATGGGGGCCGTTGATGTGCTTAACGATGCCCGTCGCCGTGGGGCGAAGATTATCGTGGTTGACCCCCGGCGCAGCGGCTCGGCCGCGCTTGCCGACCGTTGGCTGCGCGTGCGCCCGGGCTGCGACTTGGCGCTGCTGTTGGGTATTGCCCATGTGTTGATTGCCGAGGACCTGTACGACCACGAGTTCGTGACCCGCTATACCACGGGCTTTGACGAGCTGGCGCAGGCGTCCCGTGCTTGGTCGCCCGAGTGGGCCGAGTCGATGTGCGACGTGCCGGCCGCAGAGATCGCCGCCACGGCGCGTGATCTAGCTGCCGCCGCGCCTGCTGCCGTGGTGGACGCCGGCTTTCATGGCGGCATTGGCATCGCG
>URGY01000233.1 GCA_900547505.1 uncultured Collinsella sp. | reverse complement strand
CCACAGGTTCGCCAACGCCGGGGGAACCCTTTACTCTGCCCTCTACGAGGACGGGCAGGAGATACTCTCTTGCGAGCGAAGCGGCGAAGGGAAGATGATATCCGACTACCTCAGCCGGATTCACGTTCTTTAACGCGGAGGGAAGGCCGGCGAAGGCCGCTGCGCGTAAAAAGTTAGCCTAAGTTTACATAATATGTGTTATCAATTTCGCACGGCCGTCCCAATTTTAATATTGAAATTCGAACTCTAATCGCGTATGCTAGTCCCATAATTAATTGCGAGATCGGAGCGTTTGGATATGCATCCAACCGAATGCACGTTTACTGCAAGCGGGTTCAGGCGAGAGGAATTCGATCACTTCATGTCCATTGCCCGCGAGCTGGGAATCAAGGTCGATTGCGCAGTTTCATCGAGCGGCAAGACGGCGACGGTGCACGTGTCCGACATGCCGGACGTCCAGGACGCGGAAACCATGAGGACGCGGCGCGCAGGCCGTCCGAGCAAGGGCGTGGTGCTCCCACATGATTCCATATTTAATAATGAGACTACCTGCGCCGAGTACCTTGCATGGCAGCAGAACCATTCGGTAGAAGAAGGGATGCGGCAACTCGGCTTGAAGCGCACAACGTATTTCCGCAGGCTCAATTCGATCAAGAAGGCGGTTGAAGAGGCCGAGCGCTTGAACGCAGGCCGCAAGAAGAAAGGCATGAAGCCGCTGTGTCCGCTGCTCGTGCACGTGCGCTGACACTTGAAGCGGGACGCCATTACGATCATGCGTGGCATGGCGGTAGATAGGAGACATGGGAATGGAAAGAATGACGAGGAGAGGGCAAGCACCTGTGAAGAAAGAATTGGTCGAGGCATCGATGAGCGCCTTCGTATTCTGGATGGGGACGATCGCCATCGGCTACATGCTCGTCGCCAACAGCGGATGGAGTCTTCCTTTGTTTCCTCACATGCTGCTCCTATTGCTCGTGTTCGCAGTCGGATCCGTCTTTTCCACGGCCTCATTCTTCCTCACGGCCGCGCGATACTTGCACACCCGTGGAAGGAGAGATCCTGGAAATCTGGACGACTACCCTTCCTTGCGCACACATATCGCCCAGGTGCATGAGCAAGAAAATCGATGACGAACGAGAATCTGCGTTGATCAAGATACCGCTCGATCTCCACGGTTTTCTGAATCTGCGCCCTGGGGAGAGCGGCAGGATGGCGACGGTGCGCGTATCCGACATGCCGTCAGTCTGGGAAGCCGAGACTATGGGAACACGGGGAGCGCAGGGGCTCGACCAAAGGCTCTGTTCTTCAAAATGATGCCATATTTAAAAATGATACTACATGCTCCGATCATATTACATGACAGAAAATGCACTCATCGGAAGAGGGGATCGGAATGCCCGGAAAGATGACGAACCGCGAGTTTTACCATGGGACTCCGGAGCGCGATGCCAAGACCAAGGTTCGTGGATACGTGGGAATGAACAACGTGCGCTTGGTGACGATAGAGTACGACGGCGAGTACGTGGACACGGTGAAGGAGCGCTACTACGGAGTGTGGCTCGACCTTCCCTGCGAGCGCGAGGAGGCCTACTGACCGCACGACGAGGAAGCGATACCCTACCGGCCCCTCCCCTTTCTTACCTCATCGACAACATCTGCAGGTGCGAACAGCTCCCATATTTCCACTCCAAGGGCTGATGCGATCGGCTACGTACCGAACGATGAATTGGACACGATCGCAAGAGGCGTCTACGTCAGCTTGCCGAAAGAGCTCCACTGTATGAGCAACCCGATCCACGACGGCATCCGAAAGCGCCTCAACGAGAGCCGGAGCGGCTAGGATCCCAAACACTCCACAAACTGTTCGATTGCCTCCGGCACCCATGCGGGCCTACAATTGTATCAAACATTTGTTCTCTATTACGGAGGTAACAGGTCATCATGCCAGACCGCGACGTCCTGCACAGCGACATAAACTGCTGCTACGCGCAGATCGAGTGCCAGGCACGGCCCGAGCTGCGCGGCAAGCCCGTCGTGGTGGGCGGCGACGAGGAGGCGCGCCACGGCATCGTGCTCGCGAAGAACCTCATAGCCAAGCGCGCCGGCGTCAAGACCGCGATGGCGCTGTGGGAGGCGCGGAAGGCATGCCCCGGCCTCGTCGTCGTGCCCCCTGACTACCGGCTCTACATGGACGTGTCGCGGCGAGCCAGGGAGATCTACTACGATTACACCGACCGTGTAGAGCCCTTCGGACCCGACGAGGCTTGGCTCGACGTCACGGGCACCCGCCGGTGCCTCGGGCTCTCCCCCGCCGAGATAGCCCGCGAGGTAAGCGAGCGCATGGTCGCCGAGCTCGGCATCAGCGTGTCGGTCGGGGTGTCGTGGAACAAGATCTTCGCCAAGTTCGGCAGCGACTACAAGAAGCCCGATGCCGTCACGGTGATAACGCGGGAGAACTACCGCGAGGTCGTATGGCAGGCCCCTGTGCGCGACCTGCTCTACGTAGGGCCCGCCACGGAGCGCAAGCTGCACTCCTCGGGCATCGACACGATAGGCCAGCTCGCGTGCGCCTCGGACGAGCTGTTGCGCAACAGGCTCGGCAAGATGGGGTTCGTGCTGCGC
>URGY01000232.1 GCA_900547505.1 uncultured Collinsella sp. | reverse complement strand
GGCTATTCGTCGGCAGCGTCAGATGTGTATAAGAGACAGGTCTAACACCTAGGGGAGGATCGCGATGCAGGCAGATTCCGCTCAGCAGCAGGGCCTTTATCGCCCCGAATTCGACCACGATGCATGTGGCATCGGCGCGCTTGCCGATATCAACGGCGAGCGCCATCACCAGATTCTGGACGACGCGCTGTCCATTCTGGTCAACTTGGAGCACCGCGGCGGTACGGGACTCGAGAAGAACACCGGCGACGGCGCCGGCATCCTGTTCCAGGTTCCGCATCATTTTTTCCGCAAAGAGGCTCAAAAGTGCGGCCAGATTCTGCCGGCAGAGGGCGACTATGGCGTGGCCATGCTGTTCTTCCCGCAGGACGACAAGGGCGTAGAGGATGCCCGTCGCGTGTTTGAGGAGGGCTGCGCCGAGGCCGGCGTGCCGCTGCTCTTTTGGCGCGAGGTGCCGGTCGACCCGCACGACCTGGGCGAGACAGCCCGCGCCTGCATGCCCACCATCTTGCAGGCTTTCCTGGGCCGTCCGGACGACACGCCCGCCGGCGACGCCTTCGAGCGCCGCCTGTACGTGTGCCGCCGCACCATCGAGAAGAAGGCTGACGCCGAGTTTGCCCTGCGCAACAAGATCTTCTATGTGTGCTCCATGAGCTCGCGCACCATCGTGTACAAGGGCATGCTGGTCGCCACACAGATGCGCCGCTTCTTCATCGACCTCAACGACGCCGCCGTCAAAACGGCCGTGGCGCTCGTCCACTCGCGCTACTCCACCAACACTACACCCAGCTGGGAGCGCGCGCACCCCAACCGCTTTATCATCCACAACGGCGAGATCAACACCCTCAAGGGCAACGTCAACTGGATCCGCGCCCGCGAACCCAACCTGTACAGCCCCGTGCTGCAGCACGATCTTGAGCGCGTGATGCCCATCATCAACCGCGAGGGCTCCGATTCCGCGATTTTGGACAACGTGCTTGAGTTTTTGGTCATGAACGGTCGCCCGCTTACGCGTGCCGCGTCCATGCTGTTGCCCGAGCCGTGGGACCACAACGACAGCCTGAGTGGGGAGCGCCGCGCCTACGACGCTTACCAGTCCATGCTCATGGAGCCGTGGGATGGCCCGGCGGCCATCGCCTTTACCGACGGTCGCACGCTGGGTGCCGCCCTCGACCGTAACGGCCTGCGTCCCGCCCGCTACTATGTGACGCGCGACGGTCGCTTTATGCTGGCAAGCGAGGTGGGCACCATCGAGGTGAGCCCCGAGAACATCCTGACGAGCGGCTGCCTGGGACCGGGCCAGATGCTCGAGGTCGATTTTGCCCGCGGCCGCGTCATCTACAACGACGAGCTGCGCGCCCGTTACGCCAAGGAAAAGCCCTATCGCGACTGGATCGCCGAGGAGACGCTGACCGTTGACGCGCTCGATGAGCCCGTTGCGGCAACGCCCGCCGAGGACGCTGAGGTGCCCGCCGCCGTGCGTATGGCAAAGCTCGGCTACCACTGGGATGACGTCGACGAGGTCGTGCGTCCCATGGCCCAGCAGGGCAAGGCCCCGCTCGCCTCGATGGGCATCGATGCGCCGCTGGCCTGCCTGTCCAAGAAGACGCGCTCGTTCTTCGACTACTTCTATCAGCTGTTCGCTCAGGTCACGAATCCGCCCATCGACGCTCTTCGCGAGCATATGGTCACCTCGACCACGCTCTACCTGGGCAACCACGGCAACCTGCTCGAGGACTCCCGTACGGCCTGTCAGCTGGTGCGCTTGGAGCGTCCGTTGCTCAACGAGGAGGAGTTTGACCGCATCTGCGCCATCGACCGCGTGGGCTTTAAGACTCGCCGCTTCCGTGCCGTTTACCGCCGCGACGCCGGCGAGGGCGCACTGCAGGCTGCGCTCAAACAGCTTGCCGAGGACGTTGAGGCTGCGGTCCGCGACGGCGTGAACATCGTGGTGCTGAGCGATCGTGCCGCTGCGGGCGAGGTGCCCGTGCCGTCGCTGCTTGCCGTGGGCTGCGTGCACAATCACCTGATCCGCGCTGGCGTGCGCACCTTTGCCGATATCGTGGTGGAGTGCGGCGATGCCGTGTCCCCGCACGACTTTGCGGCACTGGTGGGCTACTCCGCGAGCGGCATCTATCCGTACAACGCACATGCGTGCATCCGCGATCTGGCGGCACACGGCGACCTGGACGTGACGGCCGAGCAGGGTATCGCCAACTACAACAAGGCTGCGACCGCCGGCATCGTCTCCATCATGTCCAAGATGGGCATCTCCACGGTGCAGAGCTACCATTCGGCACAGATCTTCGAGGCCGTGGGCTTTACGCCCGAGTTCGTCAGCGCGTACTTCGCCGGCACGGTGAGCCGTGTGGGCGGTATGGGTGTCGAGGACGTCGAGCGCGAGCAAAACGAGCGCTACGATGCCGCGCTCGCTATCCTTAGGAGCCCGGCTCCCGATCAGCTGCCCACGCTGGGTCTGACCAAGTGGCGCCCGCTCGGCGGCGAGGATCACCTTATCGATCCGCAGACTGTCTACCTGCTGCAGACCGCCTGCCGTGAGGACAGCTACGACACCTTTAAGGAGTACAGCGCCCGCCTGCACCTGTCTCTTATACACATCTGACGCTGCCGACGAATAG
>URGY01000231.1 GCA_900547505.1 uncultured Collinsella sp. | reverse complement strand
CGTGCGTATACGAGTCTTTTTGGTCCATAGGGGATGCTGGGCGGTTGCTAGTTGGGCCACGGGTCACTTCGCCGGCGCTGCTTTTCGCCATACGCTCATAGTGGAGGCCGATGCCACGGAGTCGACTTGCGATTCGGGCAACGGATGAGCGGCAAGCCGAAAGGAGCGGTGAGGATGATGAAGCCCATGACGAAGAAGCTGCTGTTAGGAATTCCCACCGTGACGCTTTCGGCCGTGCTGGCTTGCACGCTTACCGGTTGCGGCGGAAATGCGCCGAGTGGCTCGGCTGGCAGCTCGGGCGGCGGCAGTGCTCCCGTAGAGAAGAAGGCCTATGAGTCGCAGACGGTCGAGGTAGCTGGTATAACCTATGAGTCGGTAGCCCACGGTACGTTCTATCGCGGCGACGCTAAGCTGCAGGACGGCTTTTACCTGCACGTCAAGATCACCAACAACAATGCAAAGAACAGGACGTTTAGCTCCTTTAACGTGCATGCTGCCCAGGGCGATCTTGAGGCAGGCGACCCGTTGTTTACTTCCGGCAAGGCGGCCGTGCTCGATTACGTTGCAAGCGAGGCTCCCGATGAGCTTCACGAGGGCATCGATCTCTCCGAGAGGCCAGATATCGGTCCGGGCGAGACTGTTGAGTACGTGTATTTCTGGGCGCCCAAGACGGCGTACTACGGGCCCATCACTGTCGAGTTCGTAGATGCTTACGCCCCCGCCAAGAATCATGAGGCCATGCACTTTGACACCACGGGGTGCGAGACCAAGGAGTTCAAGGCGGCCGGCGGTGTGGCCGATTCTGGTGACGCGGCCAATATGACCGGCATCGATTGCGCATCGTACAGTATCGAGGCCGCCGATGGGTACACGCTGGATTCGTCCAACGAAGAGCACGAAAAGGCAGACTTCTTCCACGACGAGACTGGAGGACGCTTGCACATCAGCATCTTCCCGCGCTCGCCGGAGGAAGAGGTTGCAAGCCTAGAGCAGGTCTACGAAGGCAAGGAGACAACAACCGACCAGGTCGAGTACAACGGCATAACGTGGCTGCGCTTTACCGGTCCCGACAACGGCCATACGCTGTTTGCGACGGCTCCCGCAACGGGTGAAACCGTCCGCGTGTCGATTGGCTGGAAGATCGATTGGGACGCCGCCGTGCCCATGATGGAGGCGCTAAAGCTCAAGTAGCGCTGTGATTCCCATGTCAGGCGACTCAGGGCTGGCTCCGAGTTATCGGGGCCAGCTCTTTTTGGTGCTCGATGAGCAGGGCCAGTGCCTCGCACGGTTTCGGGTACAGCGGGGTGCCGTGCGCGCAATGACGAACATGGTTTCCATAATGACAGATATAGTTGACATCTTCTGATGGATGCAATATATTTCTGTCATGTTGCAACGAATATCTGTCCATTACCACGAAAGGAACTCCATGCCGGGCAAAAAGAACCTACGCATGAAGGCGGCGCGCGCGGCGGTTGGCCTTTCGCAAGCTGACTTGGCCGAGGCCGTGGGCGTTACGCGCCAGACTATCGGCCTTATCGAGGCGGGCGGCTACAACCCCACGCTCAATTTGTGCGTGGCAATCTGTAGAGCGCTACGCGTTACGTTGAACGACTTGTTTTGGGAAGACGAAAACGACGTCGACCCTGACGCTCTCTAGGAGTTCGCTATGGAATTTGAAGATCTGAAAATCGTGCAAAAGTGGCGTGAGTATGCCGGTCCAAAGGACGAGCGCCTGGAGGCTGAGAGCGCGAAGATCTACAAGATTGGTTTCGTGCTGCTATCGTTTGGCATGTTGATGATCTTTTTCTACCAGTTTATAGCTCGACAGGTTGCGTGGGTTCACAGCGACGCCAGTGAAATGCCGCATGGCTTTGCAACGTCGTTCGAGGCAGCCATGTATTCGTGGCTCGTTCTCGTGATGTTGATTTGCGCAGGACTGCAAACGCGGAAGGGCTATGTCGATACCAATCGTTTTGGGCAAACCGAGCATCTTCCTGTTGGATATTTCCTGCTTATCAGCGGTCTTAGCGGCGCCGCGTTCGCGCTTGTTATTGCCGCAATGCGCTGTATCGCTGAGGCGCAGATCGTACCGCTCGAAAGCGTCTTTTGGTTGGCGAACCTGGCCACGGGCGTGTTCTGCGGTGCGACGATTTTCGCGACTACGTTTGCTGCCCTGTGCGCAACGTTTTTCACGGCGAAAAGACGCCGTGCCAAGCTCGAGGCAGAACTCGACTCCCCTGATGATATCTAATGCGTAATGGGCTGGCTCTGGGTATCCAGAACCAGCCCATTTTCATGTTCGATGAGCCGAGTCGGCGTCTCTCACGAAAGTAACTAGGAGCTAGCGAGGCTTATCCAAATTGGCCTCATTGGCGGTGTCTTTTTCGAGCGCCGTGCGGCGGGCGCTGTAGGCGACGAGGCCGGCGCCTGCCGCGGCGAGTGCTGCGGCGGCTGCCGTAAGGGGAGCGTTGACATCGCCCGTGCCCGCAAGCGCGCCCGCTTTTCCGGAGCGCTTGTTATTGCCGTGGTCCTTGCCGCTGCCGGAGCTGCTTCCGCCGGAGTCGCCGCCCTTGTCAGCACCGCCGCCACTCGAGCCACCATCGCCGTCTGCTGTCATCGGGGCGTAGTGAAGTCCTGTCGTATCCGCGCTGCCGCATACGCCGACCTGAACTTCTG
>URGY01000230.1 GCA_900547505.1 uncultured Collinsella sp. | reverse complement strand
ATGCTCGACCAAGCACCGGAGCCGGCACTGGCCGACGACCCCGCCTACGCCGCCGCTCTGACCGGGGCGTCGCAGCTGCTGGCCGATGAGGCCCGTGCCGCCGGAACGTACACCGGCAAGGAGCCGTTCAACTTTACCGTTGCCGTGCTCTTCCCCGCCGCGCAGGTCAGCGGCGCACCGCAGGTTCCGACGGGTTTGTTCACCCACCAGATCGCACGGTTCTAACGCTACCCCCGCTGCGGGCCCGCTGCCGCCACGAGCGGTTCAAGCCCCAGCTCGCGCGCGTAGTCTTCCTGCGTAAAAATCTCAATCAGCTCAAACGTACCGGTCTCGTCGTCAAACACGAAATGTAGCACCGAGCAGTTGCCCGGCACGCGATCGCGCTCATCAGCCGCCGCGCCCTTCACATGGTCCATGAACTCCTTGATGGCCGAGCCGTGGCTCACCGCGAGCACGCACTCGTGGTCCGGGCGACGCATAAGATCGGTCAACGTCGCCACCATGCGCTCGCGCACCTGCATCTGGCCCTCGCCGCCAAACTGGCGATAGAAGTCGCGCCACGGGCGCTCGGGCATGAGCATCACGCGCTCGGCCTCAAAGTCGCCAAAGAACCACTCACGCAGGCCGTCCAGGCGCTCGTACGCCAAGCCCGGCCACAAGTTGGCGATGGTCTGCTCGGTGCGGTGCAGCGTGGAGGTGTAGGCATGATCGGGCTCAATGCCGCGCGCACGCAAAAACATGCCGGCGCGCGCCGCCTGGTCGCAGCCCAACTGCGTGAGCGGCGAGTCACTCCAACCCTGAATAATGCGCTTAAGGTTGAATATCGTCTGTCCATGGCGAACCAGATACAGGTCTTTATTCATAGGGGTCCTTTCGTTCGTTACCAATCAAGGAGCGAAAACGCCCCGTCGCAATAGCCAAAATGAAGCACGGCACCGTTGTCGGGTAGCTCTCCCCTGCCAGTCACATACTCAAGAAACTCCTGGCAGGCTGAGCCGTGGGAAACCGCCAGCACGCAGTCGTGCCGCGGCCTGGCCATGATGCGGGACAGCGCCGCGACCATGCGCGACTGAAGCTGCACTTCCGACTCGCCGCCAAAGGCCACCGGATAATCGCCCCAGGGCTGCGGCGGCATCTCGCGATTTGATGTGCCCTCCAGCGAGCCAAAATGCCACTCACGCAGGTCATCGACCAGCTCAATGGAACGGCCCTCGCCAACGATAAGCTCGGTCGTATGCCGCGCCCGGCCCAACGGCGAGGAATACACATGATCAAAGGCCACGCCACGCGCCGCAAACGCCGTACGCGCCGTCAGCGCCTGCTCGCGCCCGCGCGCCGTAAGCGGCGAATCGTGCCAGCCCTGCAAAATGCTCTGCACATTGAGCTCAGTCTGCCCATGCCGCACCAAATACAGATCTGCCACACACCCTCCCCTCGTGCCACCACAAAGGGGACAGGCACCTTTGTGGTGGTTTACCGCCTGATCACACCGCGGCGACACCCAACTACACCAGTACGTCGGCGAGCGGGCGCTTAGGTACGTGGTGCACCTGCGCCTCGTCACGCCAATAATTGATGGAGCAGTCGGGGTTGGAATCGATCGCATCGATCACCTGCGTCTCGGCCGGAACGCCAAACGCCATGATCAGCTTGAGCTCATACTTGTCGTTATCGAGCCCCATGGCATCGATCGCGTGGGGCGTAAAAGCCTTGAACATGCAGGCTGCCACCTCGGGCGTGGCGCTGCGGGCGGCGAGCATCATCGTCTGCGCGGCAATGCCCGTGTCGACCTCGGTAATGGGAGCGGCGGGCTTGCCCGGAACGGCGCGCTCGGCAAGAATCGCGATGTAGCCGGTCGGGCGCTCGCCCTCATCGGGACCCGACCAATCCTTGAGCGCACCGGCCCATGCAAGCTCGTCAAACACGCGAGCGCAGTCCTCGGAACCGCTCACCACATGAAAACGAAGCCGCTGAGCATTGGCACCACACGGAGCCAGGTGCGCCAGTTCCGCCAGCTCGAGCAAAAACTCGCGCGGCACGCGCATGGACTCGTCAAATCGGCGGCACGTGCGGGCGCGGCGGACCAGCGCGTCAAACGTGTCCAGGCCGAGCTTTTCGCAACCTTGCTTCGCCATCGACTCAGCGCTTACCGGCGCCTCGGGAACTGCTTCGTTCATAGGGACCCCCAATACAAGCCAATTGTCCTTAGGAAAATCTAACCTAAAACGTAGGCAATAACGAACAGGGCTGCAATGTTCTACACCTGTTGAATAGAAAATCGCGACGTGGGGAACAACGGAAACAATTCAGGGCCTTTGGGTTACGTTTCGCCCTCCCCGACCCATACGCCAGCGCCTTTAGGCGATACTGGTTGTAACGATCAAGGCTTACGCCGCACGGAAAGGAGACATTATGGGCATCTTTAAGAACGATGACCAAAAATCGAGCCAGTTTGGATTTGACGAGAAAAGCATGGCGGGCAAAGCCGTCAAGGCCGTGCGCTGGATCTACGCCATCACGGGCGTCGTGGCGCTCATTGCTGGTATCGCGCTGCTTTTTGCACCCGCCAAGTCCCTCATCTTTTTGACGACCGTCCTGGGTTTTTACTTTGTAATCACCGCTGCCATCAGGCTGTTCACTGCCATTTTTGGGCTCTTCGGTGGTTTCTGTGGGAGAGATTCCGGCATAGGCCCAGCTCAG
>URGY01000229.1 GCA_900547505.1 uncultured Collinsella sp. | reverse complement strand
CCGTCATACCATTCGACGAACTTGGCGGCGCCGGACACGCCGTCGAGGCCTGCGAGCACTTCGAGCTCGGACACGGCAACTGCGTGTCGATCGGCATGGGCATCATCACGCGCGCCGCGGCCCTGCACGGCGTTTGCGATGCTGCACTGCCCGGCCGTATTGAGGAGCTCTGCGCCCGCCACGGCCTCAAGACCCGCTGCGACCTCAATGCCGATGCCGTCTTTGCCGAGGCGCTCCACGACAAGAAGCGCGCGGGCGACACCATCGACCTGGTGATTCCGCACGGCATTGGCCGCTGCAGCATCGACCGCACGCCGCTTTCCACTTTCCACGAACTCATTGCCGAAGGCCTCGGCCAGAAGGGAGACGCTTCCGCATGCTAGCCCGCATCACCCCGTCCCCGCTCAAGGGCAACGTTCCCGCCATCGCGTCCAAGTCGATGGCGCATCGCCTCATCATTTGCGCCGCGCTTGCCAACGGCGAGACGCACGTCACCTGCAACACTACCTGCGCCGATATCGAGGCCACGGTGCGTTGCCTCACGGCGCTCGGCGCCCGAATCGAGACTGTCGAGGACGGCTTCCAGGTCCACCCCACCATGAAGAGTGTTGAGTTTGGCCTGCTCAAGGCTCTTGCCGGCGGCACGCTCGACTGCGGCGAAAGCGGCTCCACGCTCCGCTTTATGTTGCCCGTCGCCTGCGCGCTGGGCGCAGAAGCAACTTTTGTGGGCCAGGGACGCTTGGGCGCCCGTCCGCTGTCCCCGCTCTCGGACGAGATTATCGCCGCCGGCTGCGACCTACAGGGTCTGGGCGGTTTTCCGCTCAAGACGAGCGGACGCATGCGCCCGGGCACCTTTATGCTGCCGGGCAACGTAAGCTCGCAGTACATCTCGGGCCTGCTGCTGGCAGCCCCGTTGCTCGCCCAGCCCTCCTGCGTGCAGGTGACCGGCCTCATTGAGAGCCGCCCCTACATCAACCTGACGATCCAGGCAATGAAGGCCTTTGGCGTCGAGGTCAACGTCGAGCGTATTCCCGCCCGGGACGGCCAGCCCGAGGTCACGAACTTCCGCGTGAGCAGTGGCTCGTATCGCACGCCCGGCAGCGTGGCCGTCGAGGGTGACTGGTCCAACGCTGCCTTTTGGCTGTGTGCCGGCGCCATCGGCACCGACCCCATCACCGTCGAGGGTGTGTCCCTGAGCTCCGCACAGGGCGACCGCAACGTGCTCGCCGCGCTTTCGCGCTTTGGCGCCCGCATCGTGCGTTCCACCAACGCCGCCACCGTGCAGTCCGACAAACTCGCCGGCTTTGAGATGAGCGCCCACGACATTCCCGACCTGGTACCCGTTATCTCGGCCGTGGCCTCGCTGGCACAGGGCCGCACCTTTATCCGCGATTGCGCCCGTCTGCGTATCAAGGAATCCGACCGCCTGGTCACCACCACCCGCGAGCTCACCGCGCTGGGCGCACAGGTGCGCATTGCCGGCGATGACCTCATCATCAAGGGTGTCGATGCCTTCACCGGCGGCGAGGTCGATTCGCACAACGACCACCGCATCGCCATGATGGCCGCCATCGCCGCGAGCCGCGCCACCGGCGAGGTCGTGATCCACGGCGCCGAGGCCGTCAACAAGTCCTA
Source organism: uncultured Collinsella sp. (assembly GCA_900547505.1). GTDB lineage: Bacteria > Actinomycetota > Coriobacteriia > Coriobacteriales > Coriobacteriaceae > Collinsella. The sequence continues at coordinate 1,179 of URGY01000229.1, read as the reverse complement.
TCCCGATTTCTTCGACCACTACCGCCTGCTGGGCGGCAAGGTCACACTCGAGGAGGAATAGCATGTCCTCGACCTTTGGCAACGTCTTGCACTTAAGCATCTTCGGCCAATCGCACTCCCCCGCTATCGGCTGCTCGCTCGATGGCATCCCGGCGGGCATCGCCGTGGACCAGGAGAAGCTGCAGGCCTTCCTCGACCGTCGTGCCCCCGGTCGCGACGAGACCGCGACCAAACGCCGCGAGGCCGACGCCGCCCACATCATCGCCGGTGTTGTCGATGGACATACCACCGGCGCGCCCATCGCCGCGATTATCGAGAACACCAACACGCGTTCCAAGGATTACACCGAGCTGCGCCGCAAGCCCCGCCCCGGACATGCGGACTTCCCTGCGCGCGTAAAGTATCACAACATGCACGATGTCGCCGGTGGCGGGCATTTTTCCGGCCGCTTGACGGCGCCCCTGTGCATCGCCGGCGGCATCGCCCTGCAGGCACTCGAGGCCCGCGGCATTCAGGTCATGGCGCACATCGCGCAGATCGGCGGTATCTCCGACCTGCCGATGGACGATATGGTCTATCGCGAGGCCGACCGCAAGGCAATTCTTACGAACGACCTGCCCTGCATTGACGCCGCCGCTGCCGGTCGCATGCGCGAGGAGATTCTGGCCGCGCGCGACGAGCTCGACAGCATCGGTGGCATCGTGGAGTGCGGCATCTACGGACTGCCTACGGGCATCGGAGACCCCATGTTCGACGGCATCGAGAACCGCATCGCGCAAATCGCGTTTGGCATTCCCGCCGTAAAGGGCGTGGAGTTTGGCATGGGCTTTGCCGTGGCCGCCATGCGCGGCAGCGAGAACAACGATCCGTATCGCATCGATGCCGAGACCGGCGAGATCGAAGTCGAGTCCAATAACGCCGGCGGCATCCTGGGCGGTATTTCGACCGGCGCGCCCGTCATGTGGCGCATGGCCGTAAAGCCGACGCCCTCAATTGGCCGCGAGCAGCAGACCGTAGACATGGACGCCATGGAAAATGCCGAGCTCTCGGTCCACGGCCGTCACGATCCCTGTATCGTCCCCCGAGCCGTCCCCGTAGCCGAAGCAGCCTCCGCCCTCGCGATTTGGGACGCCCTCCTAGAGGCTGTCTCTTATACACATCTGACGCTGCCGACGAATA
>URGY01000228.1 GCA_900547505.1 uncultured Collinsella sp. | reverse complement strand
AGTCTCGTGGGCTCGGAGATGTGTATAAGAGACAGCCATCATGGCTTCCGACTACACCAAGGGCCTCTCCGAGCGCGCTGCTAAGCTCGTCTTTGAGAACCTGCCCTCCAGCTTCACGAACGGCGCCAAGGACCCGCATGCCCGCGAGGAGATGCACAACGCCTCCTGCATGGCCGGTATGGCCTTCGCCAACGCCTTCCTGGGCCTCAACCACTCCATGGCCCACAAGCTCGGCGCTTTCCATCACCTGCCCCACGGCCTCGCAAACGCCGTCATCCTGACCCGCGTCATGCGCTACAACGCCGCCGAGGCTCCCGTCAAGATGGGTACCTTCTCCCAGTATCCTTACCCCAACGCGCTGCACAACTACGCCGAGATGGCCAAGTACTGCGGCATCGAGGGCAAGGACGACAAGGAGGTCTTCGAGAACTTCATCACGAAGCTCGAGGAGCTCAAGGACTTCATCGGTGTCAAGAAGACCATCGCCGACTACGGTGTTGACGAGCAGTACTTCCTCGACACCCTCGACGAGATGACCGAGCAGGCATTCAACGACCAGTGCACCGGCGCTAACCCGCGCTACCCGCTCATGAGCGAGATCAAGGAGCTCTACCTGGACGCCTACTACGGCCGCGAGCCTCAGGACTACGCCGTCTGCTAGTTTTAGCACGGTTTTTAACGGCGGGGGTGCACGGGTGTTTCACACACCCCCGCCGTCGCTTCTATCGCATCGTTGAAAGGATGCAACCATGCTGCTACCCGATTCCAAGACCGAGCTCGTCCGCCGTGGCAACAAGGTCGTTTACGACCTGGGCGACAAGATCGTCAAGGTCTTTAACGAGACCAAGCCTGTCTCCGACGTGTTCAACGAGGCTTTGAATCTTGCCCGCATCAATGAGTGCGGCATCCGCAGCCCCAAGGCTCTCGAGGTTTCCCAGCTCGAGAACGCCAACGGCTGGGCGCTCGTGACCGAGAAGGTTCCGGGCACCACCCTTGCCGAGAAGATGACTGCCGAGCCCCAGCGCTTTGGTGAGTACCTCGAGATGTTCGTCGACCTCCAGATCGAGATCCACGGCTACACCTCCCCGCTGCTCAACCGTCAGCGCGACAAGTTCGCCCGCATGATCGACAGCCTTGATCAGCTCAATGCCACCACGCGCTACAACCTTCAGGAGCGTCTGGACGGCATGACCAAGGAGTTCAAGGTCTGCCACGGCGACTTCAACCCCTCCAACGTCATCGTCGGCGACGACGGCCAGCTCTATGTGTGCGACTGGGCACACGCCACCCAGGGCTCCCCTGCTGCCGACGTTGCCACCACCTACCTGCTCTTTGCCCTCAACAGCAAGGATCAGGCCGAGGCCTACCTGGAGCTCTACTGCGACCGCGCCGACATGCCCATGCAGGTCGTGCGTCAGTGGACGAGCATCGTCGCCGCTTCCGAGCTCGCTCGTAAGCGCAACGTGAACGATGAGTTCCTGAAGAACTGGATCGACGTCGTCGATTATCAGTAATATCTGAGCGATTCATTTCGCATCGGAGGCACAAAGGAAAACCCCGCAGCTCATATGAGCTGTGGGGTTTTCTTTTAGGTATCGAGGATGCTACAAGATAAAAGGACGGCCCCACATCTCCCCAATCTGGAGAAATGCGGGGCCGTCCCGTATATCGAACTACAAGCGAAATCGTCGATTAACGGCGAGCCGCCTTAACAAGCTCGGCAACCTTGGCGACGACCTCGTCGATCGCCACGTCCTCACGCTCGCCCGTGGCACGGTCCTTGAGCTCAACGGTGCCATTCTTAAGGCCGCGCTTGCCCAGAACCACCTGATACGGGAAGCCCATGAGGTCGTTATCGGCAAACTTAAAGCCCGGACGCTCATCGCGATCGTCGACGACGACCTCGATACCCTCGGCACACAGGCCATCAACAATCTGCTCGCAGACGGTAGCGCACTCTTCCTTCTTGGGATCAAGCGGAATCACCGCGACCTCGTACGGGGCAACGGAGACCGGCCAGACGATGCCGCGCTCGTCGTTGTGCTGCTCCACGACGGCAGCGAGCGAGCGAGAAACGCCCACGCCGTAGCAACCCATGATAAGCGGCTTCTCCTTGCCGTCCTCATCCATAAAGGTGGCACCCATGGCCTCGGAATACTTGGTGCCCAGCTGGAAAACCTGGGAGACCTCGATACCGCGGGCAGCAGAGAGCGGCTTGCCGCAGTGCGGGCAGGGATCGCCGGCAACGACGGTGACCAGGTCGGCCCACTCGTCGACGGTAAAGTCGCGCTCGGGGCAGGCACCGGTAAAGTGATAATCGACCTCGTTGGCACCGCAGGCCCACTGCTTGGACTCGCGCAGGCTCTCGTCGCACACCAGGCGAATGCCCTCGGGAAGGTTAACCGGTCCGATAAAGCCCTTATGCAGACCGTAGGTCTGGAGCTCCTCATCGGTCATCATGCGATAGCCCTTGCCAAAGACATGCTCGGCCTTGCAATCGTTGAGCTCGTGGTCGCCCGGAACAATGGCCACGACCGGCTTGCCCTCGGCGTCGATGAGTGCCAGCGACTTGTGCGTGCCGTTCTCGGGGAAGCCGAAGAACTTTGCAACGGCCTCGATGGTGCCCATACCCGGAGTCTCGACCTTGGTAAGCGTACCGTCGCCAGGACCCTCGGTCACAACGACCTTGGTACTTGCGGCCTCGTCATCGGCAGCAAAGCCGCACTCGTCGCAGTAGACGAGCGAGGCCTCACCGGCGTCGGCCAAAGCCATGTACTCGACGGAGGTGTCGCCACCGATCTCACCGGAGTCGGCAACGACGGGCAGGGCCTTAATGTAGCAGCGCTCGCAGATATTGGCGTACGCCTGCTTCATCTTGTCG
>URGY01000227.1 GCA_900547505.1 uncultured Collinsella sp. | reverse complement strand
GCCCTGGTCGACGCCTTCACCGAGCTGCGCGTGGCGACCGTGCTCATGCACGGCATCGTCCCGGCTGGCTGCGAGCTCATCTGCGAGTACTTCGACGTCGATCCGGTCGCTTTCTTTAGCTGGGACAACATCTTTGCCTCCACGGACGAGTTTGTGGAGAGCCTGGGCGAGAAGCCCGGCGAGCACCGCGTAAAGCCGCTGCCCCCGCGCTTCGACTTCTTTAGCAAGCACGAGAGCCAGTACTAAAGCACGCTAACAGCAACGCGCCCGGGAATGATTATTCTGGGACGGGGATTAAAAAATCATTCCCGGGCGCCACAGTACAGTCTTTCTGTGACGGGGGTCATGGAATGATTTTTTAATCCCCGTCCCAGAATAATCATTTAGGTGGAAGGAAAGACGGATGTCCAAGCCGCGTCGTCGTAAGCAGAAAAAGCAGGTTAAGCCCGAGCTCAAGCTCAGGCAGTTTGCCGCTACAGAGCTATCCGACCAGCTTGCCGCCCTTCCCTGTGCCGGCGACCTGCCGCGCTTTTTGGTCGACACGGTTGCCGGCGCCTATACGCCTGCCGATGCTGAGCGCATGATCGAAGGCTTTGGCGCCGCAGCCACGCGCCCGGTCACGCTGCGCGCCAACACGCTCAAGACGACCGCCGAGGGCATCGCCGCCGCGCTCGACGCCGCCGAGATCGCCCACCGCTCCGTCGCATGGTATCAGGATGCCTTCATCCTGCCCGAGGCCCAGGTTTCCGATCTGTGGGACCTCGACATCTACCGCGACGGCAAGATCTACCTGCAGAGCCTGTCATCCATGATGCCGCCGTTGGTCCTGGGCGCCCAGGCAGGCGAGGACATCCTGGACATGTGCGCAGCCCCTGGCGGCAAGACGACGCAGATCGCCGCCCTCACGCAGGGACAGGCACACCTCACCGCCTGTGAGATGAACATCCCCCGCGCCGAAAAGCTTGAGTCCAACCTCCACCGCCAAGGTGCCAAAAACGTGCCCGTCATGCGCATCGACGCACGCGAGCTCGACGAGTTCTTCCGCTTCGACCGCATCCTGCTCGACGCCCCCTGCACCGGCACGGGCACCGTCATCAGCGGCAACGAGAAAAGCCTGCGCGGCCTGACCGAGCAGTTGCTGAGCAAGTGCGCCCGCTCGCAGCGCGCGCTTCTGGACCGCGCCATGGGTACCCTCAAGCCGGGCGGCACGCTCGTCTATTCGACTTGTTCGATCTTGCCGCAGGAAAACGAGGACGCCCTGCAAGAGGCCCTCGACAAGCATATGGACTGCGAGCTCATCCCCCTCGACGGCACGCCAAGCGAAAGTGAAGCACGCCGCGCCCAGGAAGCTGGTGAGGAGCCGCGCATCGAATCCAACGCCCTGACTGAGGCCATTGCCGCGGGTCAGGTATCGGCCATCGCCAACGGCCTGCCCGGCACGCTCACCATTCCGCCTAGCCGCGACTTTGAGGGCTTCTACATTGCCCTGATTCGAAAACGCAGCTAGCGCACGGATCCAAAACTCAACAAGCTATCTCTGTGCGCGTTTGCCCTGCTGGTCGCGATGCTGTTTAAGCATCGCGCGCTCCTTGCGTTCGGCCCTTTTGCCCTTAATGGCCGTGACCACAAAGTAGATGACCGCGGCGGCAACGATTGCGGCCACACACAGGCCAATCGAGCCAAACATTGCTGTCAATTCCATACCGCGTCACCTCTCTTTTAAACGGGACATTCAAGATAGCACCTCGATACCCGCCACCACAGCTCCTTCACGTTCGCCGGCCCTTCGGTCTAACGGATGGCGCGGCGGGGAAAAATCAACTCGTCAAACGATTTAGCATTCGCTATTCCGGCTGCATCGCGCCGGCCGTCATCACATAGAATCGAGCCTCCATGGATACCCTCAACGATCTAAATGAGCGCGTCGACGCCTTCGTCGGCACCAGCTCCTTCGACACGCCTGCCGCGGCAAACGACCAAGCTCCCATCGATGTACCCGCCGAGGTTCACGAGGACATCGTCGCCTCGGTCGATTTCTCCGAGGTCGAGCTCGCAGACGAGTTCACCGAGCCCCAAGTAGCCGTCACGCCCAACGGCCTACTCCCTATGGAGCCCCTGCCCATCGACGGACGTTTGCGCAAGGCGGCCCTCCGCATGCCCGACGAGATCGAGGAGGCCAGCGGCTTTACGCTCTTCGGCCGTCGTATCAAATCGCTCATCTACACCACCGACGTGGCCGTCATCCGCAACTCCAATGCCGATGCTGTCTTTGCCGTTTACCCCTTCACGCCGCAGCCGGCCATTACGCAGGCGCTGCTGACCGTCGCCGAGTGTCCGGTCTTTGTAGGTGTGGGCGGCGGAACTACGACCGGTAAGCGCTCCGTGCAGATGGCAGCCGTCTCCGAGATGCAGGGCGCGGCGGGCTGCGTGGTCAACTCCCCCGCCACTGCCGAGATGGTCGAGCACATCACCAACATCGCTGACATCCCTGTCATCGCCACGGTTGTACGTTGCGACGATGATGCGCATGCCAAAGTGCGCGCCGGAGCCAAGATTCTCAACATCGCCGCCGGCAAAAACACGCCCCAGGTCCTGCATGAACTGCGCGAGCACTATCCCAACCTGCCGCTCATCGCGCCGGGCGGCAAGACGCCCGAGAGCATCCGTGAGACCATCGCCGCCGGTGCCAACGCCATCATCTGGACACCGCCTTCGGCCCAGCAGCTGCAGACCGACATGATGCAGCGTTATCGCAAGATGAAGGAAGACGCCACACCTGTCATCTCGCGCGACGATGTGCCCATTATCGACCAGGTCGCCGCCGCCGAGGTCAGCCAGGTCGAGAACCTGTCTCTTATACACATCTGACGCTGCCGACGAATAGCCTTGT
>URGY01000226.1 GCA_900547505.1 uncultured Collinsella sp. | reverse complement strand
AAGCAGAAGACGGCATACGAGATGCAGCGTAGTCTCGTGGGCTCGGGATGCCACCGGGATAAGAGAACTGGCGGAAGAACTTCTGCAGGCCAGCCTCGTCATTGGTGATGTCGGGGCGGATCTCACGGTAGGTGCCATCGAGCAGCGACTGGGCGGTGCCGGCGGGGCCACCGTGGCCCGGGCCCATCAAGAAAATGGCGTTCTGGTTGTGATCGGCAATAAGGCGGTTGACGTGGCCGAACAGGAAGTTGATGCCGGGCGTGGTGCCCCAGTGACCGACCAGGCGGTGCTTAACGTCCGGACGACCAAAGTCGCGCACCTCACCGGTTTTCTCGTCAACAAAGTCGGGGCGCATCAGCGGGTTGGAGCGAAGGTAAATCTGGCCGACGGACAGGTAGTTCGATGCGCGCCAATACAGGTCGACGCCCTCGAGCTCGGAAGCCGGCACCTCGTGGCCCAGCTTTTGCCACGGCGTTCCCAGAGTTTTAGCCATTGTTTATGTCCCTTCGCTGTATGGTCACCCTCCAATACGGCAACCTTTCATTGGGACAAGTATATTTGCTAAAACGTTTTATCAGTATGAAAAAACGTTTTACCATCCTGATTTACCAGGTTGACAGGCAGAAGCAGACATTCACCTGCGGCATTATTTGTCATAAGTTCTTCATATTCCTGATATGCAAATTGATAAACGTTTTTAGTTATGTTTAGTAAGCTCGAGCACGCTGTCTTTAACGATAAGCTCCGGCTCCAGAACGACCTCTTCGGCACGCCTACCGCCCCTACCGGCAAGACGCTTGGACATGCAGCCAAAAGCATGCTCGGCAAGGACACCAGGATCCTGCTCGATCGCGGTCAGCGCCGGCTCAAAGAGAACGTCGGCCGCCGAGTTGTCATAGCTCACCACCGAGATATCGTCCGGAATGCTCTTCCCCATCTCGTGCAGGCGCTTGAGCAAACCGAGGGCAATGTTATCCGAGCTTGCGAACACGGCGGTGGCGTCGGTTGCGAGCACCGCCTCCGAGGCCTCGTAGGCACTCGGAATGTAGTACTCGCTCTCAAACTCCAAACGCGCGTCGATCGGCAGGCCAACCTCGCGCAGCGCGCGCTCATAGCCGGCAAGTCGCTTGCGGCCCGTATTGGAACGGCGCGCGTTAACCAAGCAGGCAATGCGACGGTGCCCCCGCTCGATCAGATAACGGGTAGCCATGTAGCCACCCATCTCGTGGTCAAACATCACCTTGTCGCACTCGAGTCCCTCAATGGCACGGTCGACCATAACAGCCGGGATAGGCAGATGGCTGACCTCTTCGCGCAGGGCGCGGTCGTCCGAGAACTCGTCGCCCACGACCAAGAACACACCATCGACGCCACGCGTCACCAGCTGGCGCAGGAGCTCCAGATCGTCCTCGGCACTTCCACCCGAGCTGGTAATAAAGAGCGCGTAGCCGTCCTCGCGGCAGCGCTTTTCCAGGCTGCCGGCGAGCGAGGCAAAAAAGCGGCTCTCGATGTTGGGAACGATAAGGCCCAGCGTGCGCGACTCGCGCATGACCAGGCTGCGCGCAATCTGGTTAGGAACATAGTGGTTGCGCGCCGCGACCTCTTTGATGCGCTTGCGGTTTTCTTCCGAGATGCGACAAGGCCGATTGTTAAGGACAAGCGAGACCGATGAGGGGGAAAGCCCCACCTCCCGGGCAATCTGCTTAAGAGTAACTTTGTTGCCCATCTCGCTCCTTCCGAGTATTCGCGCAATCTCTTGAAAGTATAGCGACCGTCCCTCTACCTTGATGATAAACACTTTACCAATCCGGTAGACGGCTGTTTTATCGCCGCGATTGGTGCAAAGCAACCTGACCCCTTTGCACCATGTGATGCATTGGGGTCAGGTTGCTTTGCACCAAATCCATCCGGGTGGGGTATATTGCATTCGATTGATGAAAACGACCACCATAAGGCGGATATTCGTATGCACGAAAATGACTTTTTTAACGAGGACCTGCTCTGCGCGCTCGCCGGTGTTGCCGGCGAGGACAACGTGCTCATGAGCGAGCCCATGCGCGAGCACACCACGTTTAAGATCGGCGGCCCGGCCGATGTCTTTGTCACGCCCGACACCGAGCAGGGACTCGTCGCCACGCTTGACACCTGCTACCGCTGCGATCTGCCGCTCACCATCGTGGGCAACGGCTCCGACCTACTCGTCGGTGACAAGGGTATCCGCGGTGTCGTCGTGGCACTGGGCGAAGGCCTCTCTAACATCACCGTCGACGGCACGCATGTTACGGCAGCAGCCGGCGCGCTGCTCTCGGACGTAGCGGCCGCGGCAGCCGAGACCGGTCTTACCGGCATGGAACCCCTCTCGGGCATCCCCGGCTCGGTCGGCGGCGCCTGCTATATGAACGCCGGTGCCTATGGCGCCTGCATAGCCGATGTTTTGGAGTCCGTGCGCGTCTATAAGCCCGCCCGCGTGCTCGACGACGGTGCCCGCGGCAGCGGCAATATCATTGAGTTCGATGTCGATGAGCTTAACCTGGGCTATCGCAAGAGCCGTATCGCCGACGACGGCCTTATCGTGCTCTCTGCCACCTTTAACCTTGCCCCGGGCAACGCCGCGATGATCAAGGCCGACATGGACGACTACCGTCAACGCCGCGAGGACAAGCAGCCGCTCGACATGCCGAGCGCCGGCTCCACTTTCAAGCGCCCCGAGGGCCACTTTGCCGGCAAGCTCATCATGGACGCCGGCCTGCGCGGCCACGCTGTCGGCGGTGCCCAGGTGAGCGAGAAGCACTGCGGCTTCATCGTCAACGCCGACCACGCCACCGCCGCCGACGTCGACGAACTCATCCGCCACATTCAAGCAACCGTCAAGGACCAATTCCTGTCTCTTATACACATCTGACGCTGCCGACGAATAGCCTT
>URGY01000225.1 GCA_900547505.1 uncultured Collinsella sp. | reverse complement strand
GAAGAGCGTTGCTGCCTAGGCTAGCCCCTTGTCACACAAACTACCGAAGCCTCCAAAATCTTCGACGGACTCGGCAGGCTGCTCCTGGACATCGCGGATCTCGGCATTGATGGTATAGAACGCCGGGCGCCCGTTAATGCCGCTACCCTCGATCTTGGTCACGATCTTTGCCGCGATAAGCTCATCGCGCATCGCCTTGGTGTCACACTCCTTATCGACGGAGCGGAAAATCTGCGCCAGCGCACTCGACTTAATCTTAAGCGCCTTGCGGCAGAGCAGGTCGTAGGCAACCAGCTTGGCACGCTCAGCAGAAAGCGACGTCTGGCTGCTCAGGCGCTCAGCCAAAGCATCGACATTGTTTTGATTATCGGAATATACCGTCTTGGCCACGGGGCCCCTTTCATATGTACACATATACGTCTATATGGTACAACGCGCGCCCTTATCCACGCAAAACATCTGCGAGAACACTCGAGCGTCACCCGCTTTCGCATGAAAAAAGACCGAGTCCGCGTCGTTGCGGACCCGGTCTTTCCGAGTCATATGGATGAGAGATTCAACCCGTCCGACCGACTAGGCCTTGGCGGCCTCGGCGTCGGCGGGAGCCTCGGCGGCAGCGGCGCGGCCGTACTCGGCCTTGCCCATCTCGGACCACTCGGGCTCCTCATCAGGCATGGAGCCAGCCTCCTTGCCGAAGAACTCCTTGAGGCAGTTGACGGCGACGATGAGGCCCAGGACCATCAGCAGGACGGCAAAGACGAGCTGCAGGCCCTTGGTGGCGGCGACGGAGACGGCGGCCGTGGTGGCGGTAGCCGGGATGGTGCCGAAGAAGCCGTAAGCCTGGACGGCGGCCATGCAGCCCATGGCGCTCTGGACCAGCGAGGTGAAGGTGCAGCAGAGCAGGAAGACGACGGGCACGTAGAGCATCCAACCCTTGCGGCCGGTGCACTTGCAGAACACGGCGAGGGTGATCATGGTCATGCCGCCGAGCAGCTGGTTGGAAGCACCAAAGAGCGGCCAGATGTTGGCATAGCCACCAAAAGCGAGGGCGAGACCGGGAAGCAGGGTGACGACCGTGGCGAACCAGGGGTTGCCGAGGACCTTCATGTAGCCGGCCTTGGACTCGATGGCCAGGGCGTCGTTGGTCTGGGCAAAGAACTCGGAGAACGAGGTGCGGGCGATGCGGGCGACGGCGTCGAGCGAGGTCAGGGCCAGAGCGGAGACGTTCATGGTCATGAAGACGGTAGCGAGCGTGCCGTCAACACCGAAGGCCTGCATACCGCGGGAGATGCCAGCGGCGAAGATCTGGAACGGGGTGGAAGCGACACCGGCGTTGAGGGCGCCGGTACCGGCGGTATTCATATCGGAGAACATGATGCCGGCGACGATGATGGCAAGGATGCCGACGAAGGACTCGACGATCATGGCGCCGTAACCGACCTTGACGGCGTCCTGCTCCTTCTCGACCTGCTTAGAAGAGGTGCCCGAAGAAACGAGGCTGTGGAAACCGGAGAGAGCACCGCAAGCGACGGAGACGAACAGGACCGGGAACATCATGCCGGAGGCAGTGGAGAAGCCGGTGAAGACCGGAGCGGTGATAGTGGCCTGACCGTTGACGCCCAAGACGACGATGCCGAGGACAGCGCAGACGATCATGACGATCATCATGATGGAAGTGAGGTAGTCACGCGGGGTCTTGAGCATCTGGATGGGCATGGCACCAGCAAAGACCAGGTAGACCATGACAACAGCGAACCACTGGAACTTATCAAGGTAGACCGGGAACTGCATACCGACGGCGAACATGAGAACCATGAGGACCACGCCGGTGACGAACTCGGCAGCGCCGGTGAGGTTGAACTTCTTCTGGGCCCAACCAAAGGCGATAGCGACGAAGGTGAACAGGATGGAGATGGTACCAGCGCAGCCGGCGGCATAGGACTTGGTGAAGTCGATGGCACCGGTAGCAGCACCAGAAGCGTCAACGGCCGGGGTGAACATGAACGTCTTGCAGACCATGTCGGTGAAGGCGGCGATGACGATGATGCAGAACAGCCAGCAGAACAGCAGGAACAGGCGACGGCCGGTCTTGCCGATGTACTTCTCAATGAGCTGAGCGAGCGACTTGCCGTTGTTCTTCATCGAAGCGTACAGGGCACCAAAGTCGTGGACGGCGCCAAAGAAGATGCCGCCGACGAGGACCCAGAGCACGACAGGCAGCCAGCCAAAGGCCATGGCGACGATCGTACCCGTGACAGGGCCAGCACCGCAGATCGAGCTGAACTGGTGCGAGAACGCGGTGAAGGCGGAGACGGGCGAGAAGCTCTTGCCGTCCTTCATGCGCTTGGCCGGCGTGAGGGCCTCTTTGTCAACGCCCCACTTGTTGGCCAGCCAGCGGCCATAGCCCAGATAGCCGCAGGCGAGCACCGCCGCGGCCACAACCATGAGCAAAACTCCGTTCATTACATTTCCTCCTCTAAAAAGAACTTCCTAGACATAAAAAATGAGGGCCGTCGGTTGCGCTCGACGGCCCTCATCTTCATCAGCCGCCCGTTATCGTACGGGCTAGCTGTATGTGCTAACCCGCATCAGATAATTACTACGCTGATAATGTTTAGCTGATGCGTGAACATGTCTAAGAAATCCTCTTCAATCATGATGCAAACGATCCGTGCGTGTTCACATCCCCCAGTGGTTGAAAAGGAGTATGAAACTTTAGTTACCTAAAGTCAACGCAAATATGTAATGAATTTTCAACTTTTTTTGAATTTCTCGGTATAAAACGCCACTGACCTCGGACTTTACCCGACAAAAGTTTTTGCATGAGAGATGCCCCTGAGAGCCGCGGGAGCCGGGCGGCGCATATGAACTTTCCTGCTCTACAGTCCTGCGCAAGACGGAAAGCACATTAAGTGCTTTCCTTTG
>URGY01000224.1 GCA_900547505.1 uncultured Collinsella sp. | reverse complement strand
CACAAGGCTATTCGTCGGCAGCGTCAGATGTGTATAAGAGACAGTGCCCATACAGGATATGCGACGCCGCCGTAATGCCCACTGCCATGCCGGCATAGCGCGCCAAACTGCCCAAGCTGCCCGCAAAACCGAGTGCCTCGCGCGGAGCCGAGCCCATGTACAGCGAGTTATTGGGGCTTTGGAAAATCGACGTTCCGCACGACATAAATGCGACGCAGCACACAATCACAGGGATGGAAGCGTGCTCGTCGAGCGTGCTTACTGCAAAGAGACCGCACACGTACACGCCCAGGCCGACCGCCGTGGGGCCCTCGCAGCCAACACGATCCGAAACCGTACCCGAAAGCGGGCCGATAAAGGCATTCACCATTGGCAGCGCCAAAAAGAGTAGTCCAGAGATATCAGAACCAAAGCCGTGGGCGTCCTGAAAATAGAACGGCAGGATAAACTCGGATGCGCCAATACCAACGAACACGATGAGCATGCAGGCAAGGTTAATAGTAAAGGCCGAATTTGCAAAGCAGCGACGAGCGGCCTCGATCAGGGACATGGGGCGCTCGCCGGCATCCGGCTTAACATGCGGCAGCGTGTAGAGCCCCACGATAAACGAGATCACGCCAATGGGCAGGTTGATGAGGAAGATGCTCTCCCAGGGAAAGCTTGCCACCAGCATGCCACCGAGCACGGGGCCACACATCATGCCAAGGGCCACGAAGGTCGCGAGAATACCCATGGCACGACCTCGTTCGCGCGCCGCAAACGACTCGGTGATAATACCCATGTTGTTAGCCATGGCCGCCGCGCAACCGACGCCCTGAACAATGCGTGCCAGAATAAGAACCTCGAGCGAGGCCGAAAGGCCGCACAGCAGCGAGCCGACCGAAAAGACGATGACGCCCAGCTGGAACACATTCACCTTGCCGCGCACGTCGCCCAGACGGCCAAACGGCAACATAGCCACGCATGTCGCAAGCAGGTACACCGAGCTTACCAGCTGAATGCGATCGAGGCCCACGCCCAGCTCCTTTTGCATCACGGGCAGCGCCACGGTCACGACGGTCGAATCCAGACACACCATAAACGTCATGATGAGCACGGTAAACAGAATCGCCCACTTGTTCTTGCCATGGGTGTCGCCCTCTAGGGCAATGTGCTCGCGGCGCAGCTGCTCTGCAGTTTTCTCCATATCCATCCTTTCGAGTGGCCCAACGCAAAAACGGGGCCCCAATCGCCTGTAAACAGTCGCGATTGGGGTCCCGCCTACGGAATCGGAACTAAATGTCGCCGAAGCTTTCTGCCAGCATCGGCGCCTTGTGCGAACGCTAGCCTAGCACTGCTCGAGCGCCTGCTCAAGGTCGGCAATCAGATCGGCCGTGTCCTCGAGGCCGCACGACAGGCGCACCATGTCGGCAGAGATACCGCAGGCGATGAGCTCCTCGTCGTTCATCTGGCGATGCGTAGCGTTAGCAGGATGCAGGCAGCAAGTACGGGCGTCGGCCACATGCGTGGCGATCTGGGCGAGCTTGAGGCTCTTCATAAAGGTCTCAGCTGCCGCGCGACCACCGTTAAAGCCAAAGCTCACCACGCCGCAGGTACCGTTGGGCATGTACTTCTGAGCGATGTCATAGTACTTATCGCCCTCCAGGCCCGGATAGCTCACGAAGCGTACCTTGGGATGGCTCTGCAGGAACTTGGCAACGGCCAGGCCGTTCTCACAATGACGCGGCATGCGCACATGCAGGCTCTCGAGCGAGCTGTTCAAGAAGAACGCCGCCTGCGGGTTCTGCATGGGGCCAAGGTCGCGCATGAGCTGTGCAGTGGCCTTGGTAATGAAGGCACCCTCGCGACCGAACTTCTCGGCATACGTCACGCCGTGGTAGCTCTCGTCGGGCGTGGTGAGACCCGGGAACTTGTCTGCATGGGCCATCCAGTCAAACTGGCCGTGGTCAACGATTACGCCGCCCAGGTAGGCAGCATGTCCATCCATGTACTTGGTGGTGGAGTGCGTAACGATGTCGGCGCCCCACTCAAAGGGACGGCACATCACGGGCGTCGGGAAGGTGTTGTCGACCATCAGCGGCACGCCGTGGTCGTGTGCGGCCTTGGCAAAGCGCTCAATATCGAGCACGGCAAGGGCGGGGTTGGCGATCGTCTCGCCAAAGACGAGCTTGGTATTGGGCTCAAACGCTGCCTCGAGCTCCTCATCGGTGCAGTCGGGGGCGACGAACGTGCATGTCACGCCCATGCGGCCCATGGTGTGGGCGAGCAGGTTATACGTACCGCCGTAAATGGCAGAGCTAGCGACCACATGATCGCCGGCACCGGCCACGTTAAAGATCGCGAGGAAGTTCGCAGCCATGCCCGAGCTCGTGAGCATCGCGGCGGCGCCTCCCTCCATCTCGCAGATCTTGGCGGCAACCAGATCGCACGTGGGGTTCTGCAGGCGGCTGTAGAAGTAGCCCGACTCCTCCAGGTCAAACAGCTTGCCCATATGCTCGGACGTGTCGTACTTCCACGTGGTGGACTGGTAGATGGGCACCTGGCGCGGCTCGGCATCTCCCGGGTGATAGCCGCCCTGAACACATGTAGTACCGATGGTCTGCTCGCTCATATCTAGCTCCCTTGCCTGGGTTACGTTTTATTCGGTTCACGATACCGCTACCCCGCACCCCTCTCAACCCATCCCCAAGGTAGGTTAAGGAACAAATTGATCAGGGTTATTTATCTCAAGCTTTGGGCATTTGCTCGATAGATAAAAACGAGGCATACATGAAGCTCTCGATGATTACATGCCCCGTCACGGGTACCATAGGCGGGTACACCGTGACCAAGGAGACAACGATGAAGCAAATCGATACGGCCCAGCTCGACATCACCGCCTGTCAGGCTCCTGTCTCTTATACACATCTCCGAGCCCACGAGACTACGCTGC
>URGY01000223.1 GCA_900547505.1 uncultured Collinsella sp. | reverse complement strand
AGAGGCTGAGGAGGCCGACACCGATGCCAACGCCGACGAGCCCAGCGACGAGCCCGAGCCCGCAGCCCCCACCGCTCCGCGCTCGCACACCTTTACTTACACGGTGACCGAGTCCGGTAGTGTCCCTGGCGTGACCAATGACACCAACGCCACGCGCAAGGTTTCCTACACCGTGTCTGACGACGGCGCCGGACATCTGAGCGTCAAGCGCGAAGGCGACGACGGTGCTGCCTTCACGTTTACCAACACCTACGGCGTGGCACCTACCGATTCGTCCGTGACCGATCAGGTCAAGACAGTCAAGCGCCTGACTGGACGCGACCTTGCAGCAGGCGAGTTCACGTTTGAGCTGCTCGAGGACGACGTGGTTGTCGCTAACGGCACCAACGACGCTAACGGCACCGTGACGCTGAGCCCGATTCGCTACGAGGCACCCGGCACGCACACGTACACGCTGCGCGAGGCTTGCCCCAACGCGCTCGGCCTGTACAAGGGCGTCACCTATGACGGCACGACCTACACCGTCGTGACCACCGTCTCCGACAACGGCGACGGCACGCTGACCGCGACGCACAAGCTCGAGGGAACCACCGAGTCGGCTGGCTTTACCAACAAGTATCACGCCATGCCTACGCAGGTTTCCATCGGCGCTATCAAGGTGCTCGAGGGACGCGAACTCAAGAAGGACGAGTTTAGCATTAAGCTCGTTGGCGAGGACATCGAGTCCACCGTTACTAACGACGCTGACGGCAAGATCAACTTCGACAAGCTCGAGTACGACGAGCCCGGTACGTACGTCTACACCATCAGCGAGGTCAAGGGTGACGAGGCCGGTATGACCTACGACAAGTCCGTCTTTACCGCGACCGTTAACGTGGTCGACGACGGCGAGGGCAACCTCAAGGCGAACGTTGCCTTTACCAAGGGCGACAAGAGCGTCGAGGGTATCGTGTTCAACAACACGTACAAGAAGCCCGAGACGCCCGTGCCGACGCCCGACCCCGGCACGCCCAAGACCGTGACGAACATCGTCAAGACGGTCAAGGGTTTCCTGCCCACCACGGGTGACCAGCAGGCCGCCGCATTGCTCATGGCATTCGTCATTGCCATGGCCGGCGTCGGAGCCCTGGTCTGGGGTATCCGTAAGCGCTAGGCACGCTGGCAGCGCCCGGGGCCAAAAGGCCCCGGGCGGCCGGCGGGGAGCCAGAACATAGCCCCCACCCCCACCCCCAGCCGCCACGGAGGTATCTCCCTCCTCCGTGGCGGCGCTTTTGTGCGTAGGCAAGAAGGGTTCGCCACGAAACCGGCCCATCTACTACGTTTAGTCCCTTACCCCCAACCATGCCAAAAAGCGCGAAAACAAAACCGCAGGTAGAATGCCTGCGGTTTTGTTCAAAACGAAGGTATGGTCAGGGGTACCGAGTCAAACGTAGTAGATGGGCCGGTTTCGTGGCGCGCGGTTCCGGCTGATCCCTTGGGGACGGAGGAAGACGGATCATTTTGCTCCCGCGAGGCTTGCAGGGGCACTCGTGCAGGGCCGCCCGAACAAAACTATGTCGGTTTACTACGATGAATTCGACATTCCCGACCATGACTGCATTTTTCTAAATATTGCAAGCGTTCTACCTGCGGTTTTGCAAGCGCGCAATTTACCGTGGTCGAAGGCGGGCGATTCATCGTAGTAATCCGGCATGGTTTTGAAATGGCATTAAATCGATAACGGCCATTTTGCTATGCCGGGGCGGTCGGTCGTCGGGTAATTACCCTCGCAGGTAGGCGATGGCGATCTGCGTGCGGTTGCGCAGGCCCATTTTGGCCAGGATCGAGCTGATGTGGTTGCGCACCGTGCCTTCTCCCATATAAGCCGTGGCGGCAATCTCCTTGTTGTCGAAGCCGCGGGCGATGAGCTCGGCGACCTCGAACTCGCGGTCGGTCAGGCTGACAAAGGCCGCGGGCCGGCGGGGCGTGTCCGTCTTGTCGCCCATCCCGTCAAAGTCGACATCCTCGATCGCCTTGCCCTCGAGCACGCGTTTACCATCCATGACCTGCGCCAATGCTGGAGGAATGGCGGCGACATCGGTCTTGATCAGATAGCCACGGGCGCCTAGCTTGAGCGCCGACACAATGTACTCGTCATCTGAGAATGTCGTCAGAAACACCACGCGTGCCGCGGGGTCGTGCTCAAGGATTTCGCGCGCCGCCGAAAGGCCGTCGCGCCCTGGCATCTGAATGTCGAGCAGCGCGATATCGGGTGCGTGCTCGGCGTAGAGCGCCACCGCGTCGTCGCCGTCGGCACCGGTGCCCACCACCTCTATCTGCTGCTTAGCGCCCAGGATAATCTTGAGTGAATCGACCACCAGACGGTCGTCGTCGACAACTATGAGCCTCATCGGCCCTCATCTCCTTGCTGCTTGGGAATGGTGGCAAACACGCGCCATCCGGAGGCGCCGACTCGCGAGCCGGCAGTGAAAGTGCCGCCAAGCGCCTCGACACGCTCGCGCATAGAGGCGAGCCCCATGCCCCCTGTGGCGCTGCGGGCGCTTGTCCGAACCCCGCCCGTTCCATCGTCGGTAACGATGAGCTGGTAAAACGACGGATGCTCCATGCATCGTACAGTGACAGCATGGGCGCAAGCGTGGCGCATGGTGTTGGAGAGCGCCTCGCGCAGGACCGCCGCAAAGCAGTTCGCGACGTTTGCGGGCGCATGCTCGGTCATAACTTCAAGCTCAATCTGCGGACCGCTGTCCGAGCGTGCGCCTTCAACGATGCGCTCGAGCTGCACGGAGAGGTTGGTCGCATTGTCGTTGAGCGCGTGGACGCTGGCGCGCACGAGTTGGAGCGCCTCGTCAACCGTGCGTTTGACGTCGGCGAAATCGGCGGCAACCCTGGGCCTGTCTCTTATACACATCTGACGCTGCCGACGAATAGCCTTGTG
>URGY01000222.1 GCA_900547505.1 uncultured Collinsella sp. | reverse complement strand
CCTCGATACCCCGACCTTTGCCGACGCTCTGCCTACGGGTGATTACCTGCAGGCCTATTCCGAGGAGCAGGGCCTTGGCTTTGCCGGTCAGGCTGCCATGTATATCCTGTCCGGTGTGATTGGCGTGGCGGTGCTCACCATCGCATTCCGCCTGGTCTCGCTGACGGTTAAGGAAAGCGGTGCTCATGGCAATAGCCGAGCTGCCTAGCTGGCTTGCGGCCGAGGAGCGTTACGAGCCCGTGGGGGCTCGGCATCGCGTGATGCAAAAGAACGTTTTGCACCTGGCGAGCCTGCTTGAGCGGATTCGCCTGGGTGGAGGCGCGCACGAGGGCGGGTCGATGGTCGACCGCGCCCTTTCTTGCGTTTCGGCTCCGGTGCGTCTGGTGGGGATGCTCGTTTGCGTCCTGTGCGTGTGTCTGACACAGAGCCCGCTGTACCTCATGTTGATGGCGGCTATCGCGCTGGTGCTCGTTGCCGTGCGCCCCGTACGCGGGCTGCGGGCAACCTTTGTGCCGGCGCTTGGCGCTGCGGGGCTCGCGGTGGTTCTGGCGTTGCCCGCCTTGCTGCTGGACGCTTCTGCTGTGGGCGCCATGCTCAAGATTGCGCTCAAGACCTTCATTAATGTGTCGCTGGTGCTGGGCGTTTCGTGGACGCTTACCTGGAGCCGCATGTCGGCGGCGCTCAAAATGCTGCACCTGCCCGACGAGGTTATCTTTACGTTTGATATGGCACTCAAGCATATCGAGGTGCTGGGACGCACGGCGCACGATCTGTGCGAATCGGTCATGCTGCGCAGCGTCGGTTCCGCGCCTGCGGGTTTTTCGCGCACCGACTCGCTGGCGGGTATCATGGGCATGACGTTTATCAAGGCGATGGAATGCAGCCGCGCGATGGACGAGGCCATGCTGTGCCGCGGCTTCGCCGGCGTGTATCCGACGCCTGCACGGAGCGGCTTTGGCTGGTGCGATGCCGTTTACGCGGCCGTTGTGGCGTTGCTCGCCGTGTTGTGCGCGGTGTTGTAGCGCGGACGGTCGAACCGTTGATGTGAGTAGGGAAGGGCAACGTTTTGGCAAACGATACGAATAACGCGATGGGTGCGAGCGGTGCTGCCGGCGTTGAGACCACGCCGCTCATCGAGTTTAGCGACGTGGCGTTTTCCTATGCGGGCCATACGGTGGTCGACGGCGTTTCGCTGCAGGTGAACCGTGGGGAGCTCGTTGCCCTGCTAGGTCCCAACGGCTGCGGCAAGACGACGATCATGCGTCTTATTAACGGCCTTGAGCTCGCGGACGCGGGTGCGTACCTGTTTGACGGACATGCGGTCGATGTGGCATATCTCAAGGATTCCGCGACGGCCCAGCGGTTTCATCAGCGCGTGGGCTTTGTGTTCCAAAACGCCGATGCGCAGCTCTTTTGTGCCACGGTCGGCGAGGAAGTCGCGTTTGGCCCGGCTCAAATGGGGCTGCCGGCAGACGAGCTCGAGCGCCGCGTCCGCGATGCCATGGAGCTGTTCCAGGTTGCCGATCTTGCCGACGCCTCTCCCTATCAGCTCTCGGGCGGGCAAAAGAAGCGCGTGGCGTTGGCTGCCGTCGTGTCGATGAACCCCGATATCCTGGTGCTCGACGAGCCTACCAACGGACTTGACGAGGACTCGTGCGACATCGTGGTCAACTTTCTACTGGCCTATGTTGCTGCCGGCAAGACGGTCTTGATGAGCACACATCATCAGGATTTGGTGCGGCGCCTGGGTGCCCGCGCCATCTATATCGATCGATATCACCATGTGGTCGAGGCGCCGGTGTCGTCGTATGGAACCGAGAGCGGCGCTGCGGAATAGTTGCTGCGTAGAGCGTGCGTACCCGCCCGCGCGGCTTTGCCGTGATGGTATAGTTATCCAGGTTTTATGGGGGTGGCTATGCCAAGTTGGAACATTCATATCGCTCAGACGGAGCATTTGCTGGAGCGCACCGGTGCGCTTGCCAATAGCGTGCGCGACCGCAATGCCTTTTTGTTTGGCTGCGTGGTCCCGGATATCTTCGTGGGCTATATGGTCCCTGGCATCGCCGATCCCATCCCGTATCGCATTACGCACTTTGCAAAGCCCGAGCCTATCCCTAAGCCGCGCGAGCACGAGTTCTGGGATACCTATGTGGCGCCGCTGCTTAAAGGGGCGTCTGTTGGTACGCCGGCTGCCGCGACCTCGATTGCCGAGGAGCGCGAGCGGCTCAATCGGGTGCATTATCCCCAACGCTACAAGGACGCCGAGCCGGTTGCCGGTCCCGGCGCCTGTGAGTTCTCGCTTGCGTCCGAAGATGTGGCGCAGTCGCTGCTCGATTTAACGCTGGGCGTCTGGTCGCATCTGGTGGCCGATACCGTATGGAATACGCGCGTGAATCAGTACCTGGAGGCGCACGGCGGCAAGCCGTGCGAGGAATTCCGCATTAAAAAGCAAGGTGACTTTGACTGGTTTGGCAAGACGCTCGGCATTGTTTCTATCCCGCGTGCGACCGATCGCCTGTTTACCGCGGCGGCCCAGTTTGGTCAGTATTCGATTCCGCAAGAGTATGTGCTCAAGACCATTGGCGTCATGCACGAGATTGTACGCGAAAACCCCGGCGATCCCGACCATCCGCCATACCGCCTGCTAACCGAGGAATTCTTCGACGCAACGTTTACCGAGGTCATCGAGCTGACCGAGGCGGGCTTTGCGGCTCGCGTTGCCGCTTCTGACGTCCCCGCAGTCCCTCTGATCGCTAGCTGCTAGCCGGCCGGCTTGACGGCGAACAGTTCATCCCAATTGACCAACGGCTCCCGTCGCAGGGCAACTTCGGTGGTGCGCTCGGCATCGGAGAGGCTTGCGACTGAACGCAAATCGATGAAGCGGCATATGAAGAAGGTCTTAAAAAAGGGCTCTTCGGTGGTTTCTGTGGGAGAGATTCCGGCATAGGCCCAGCTCAGCGG
>URGY01000221.1 GCA_900547505.1 uncultured Collinsella sp. | reverse complement strand
GTCTCGTGGGCTCGGAGATGTGTATAAGAGACAGGTGTAGCGCTCGCGGTAGGTGTTGCGCTTGGGCGCGGAGCCGTGGCTGCCGTGGTGACGCGTGCGGCTGGCGGCGTTGGTCGCCGGCGCGGCGCCGCGCTTGCTGATGGCCTGCTTAGGCGGGATGCCGCCGGCCTTAAGGGTCTGCACCTCGCGGTCGGTGAGCTCGCGCCACGAGCCCTTGGCCACGTCCTTGAGCTCCAGGCCGGCAAAGTTGCAGCGATGCAGGCGGATCACCGGGTGGTGGATCTTGCTCAGCATGCGCTTAACCTGGTTCTTGCGGCCCTCGCGGATGATGACCTCCACGGCGGTGGTACCGGGCCTGACGCCCTGTGGCGCCACGGCCTCGGCCTCGCGTGCGGTGATGACGCGGCAGATTGCCGGCTGGCATAGGCCGTCGTCGAGCTCGATGCCGCGACGTAGCGGGTCTAGATCGCGGTCGGACAGCTGTCCGTCAACGAGTGCCTGGTAGGTCTTATAGACATGCTTGCTGGGATGCAGCAGGTCCTGCGACAGGTCGCCGTCGGTGGTAAAGAGCAAAAGGCCCGTGGTGTCGCGGTCCAGGCGGCCCACCGGGAAAAGTCCCGGAAAGCGGTCGCGGGGGACCAGGTCGGCCACGCAAGGGCGCTCCTGCGGATCGCTCATGGTGGTGAGGTAGCCGGTCGGCTTGTAGAGCATCAGGTACACGGCGCCCTGGTTGAGCTTGGCGGGCATGCCGTCGACCTCGATATGGTCGCGGTCGACGTCGACCTTGGTGCCCAGCTCGGTCGCGACCTGGCCGTTGACGGTCACGCGGCCGGCGGTCATCAGATCCTCCGAGCCACGTCGGCTCGCCACGCCCGCGCGTGCCAAAAAGCGCTGTAAACGCATGGTGTGCGGGTAGACGGGCTGGGCGTCGGTCGCGGGTACCGCGTTGCCCACGGCGTGCGCCTCCCCTACTTCGTTAGTCCTCGTCATGCAAATCCTCCGAGGTCTCGTCGACGACCAGGGTCTCCAAGTCCTCGACTGCCTCAACATCTTCAACATCGGTATCGAGCAGTTCGCGCTCTTCGTCCAGGTCCTCGGCTTGCTCCTCGAGCGTGGACTGAATACTGCGGCCGCTCAGACGCTCGCGGATAAACTGACGTGATTGCTCGTCGGGGGCAAACTGCTCCAGGTCGGGCAGGTCGCGGGTGGAGCGCAGACCGAACTTTTCCAAGAAGGCGTTGGTCGTGCCGTAGATGATGGCCTGACCGCGCTGGGGATCGCGGCCGAGCTCGCGCACCAGGCCCTTGTCGACGAGCGACGCGATGACGCCGTCGGAGTTGACGCCGCGGATACCCTTGACCACCTCGCGCGTCACAGGCTGGTGGTAGGCGATCACGGCTAGGGTTTCGAGCGCCGCTTGCGACAACTTTTGTGTGTCCCAGCTCAACACATAGGCCTCGACCACGTCGTGATAGGCGGGATGTGTAAACAGGCGCCAGCCACCGGCGACCTCGCGCAGCTGAAAGCCGCGGTTGGCCTCCTCGTACTCAACCTTGAGCTCGGCCAAAAGCGACGCGCACTCGCCGGGGGCGATATCCAGTGCGCCGGCCAGCGCGGGCGCACTCACCGGGTCGCTCGACACCAGCAGTAGCGCCTCGAGAGCGCCTTTGAGGCTGTTTGCCTCCAGCGTGGAAAGGGTTGACATTGTTGCGGCTCCTATTCGGTGAGCTCGGGGCCCTCGCCGGGCACGTATGCCTCGGCTCCCTCGACTCGGTTGATGCAGATAGTTCCGAAGATCTCGTCCTGGCTCAGCGTGAGCGAGCCGCGCTTGGCAAGCTCAAGCATGGCCAGGAAGGTGACGACGAGCTGCTCGGTGGTGGCATCGCCGTCTAACAGCTCGCGGAAAGTGCAGGTTTGGTGCGCCATGGTAAAGCGGTCGACCGAGGCCACCGTCAGGTCGAGCGGCACGCGATGCGGCGCCACGTGCTCGGCCTCCAGCAGGAAGGTCTGGCGCTTGCCGTCCAGGTCGGCACAGATGACGGCGAGGCCGCGCAGGGTGATGCCGGCCAGATAGTCGGGCATTAGGCCCAAAAACTCCGGGTCGGGACCGGCCACACGCGGGTGCATGCGGCTTTCGGCCTGCATGCGGGCACCGAGGGCCGCCGCCGCGCCCTTAAACTGCTTGTAGGTAATCAGGCGCTGGATCAGGACCTCGCGCAAGGCGTCGCCGTCGAGCGCGCTGAGTTCCTCGAGGTCTTCATCGAACTCGTCATCGTCGTCTGTCTTGCGCGGGGCCTCCTGGGGTACCAGCGAGGCGGCCTTGATGTCCAAAAGGGTTGCCGCGACCAGCAAAAAGTCGCTCGCCACGTCCAGGTCCAACGCCTCGATGCGCTCGGCCTCGGCAAGGTATTGCTCGGCCACCTCGCTGATCGAGATGGCACCGATATCAACTTTTTGGCGGGTTACCAGCTGCAACAGCAGGTCGAACGGTCCGCTGTAGACCTGCGTCGACACGCGATACGACATCTTCGACCTCCTTTGACGGCGCCTTCGCGGCGCGGTTTGGGTGCATGTTGCGACCGTTTTGCACGGTCGACCTGTAAGTTTACCCTAGATGCAGGCGATTGCGAAGTTGAGCAGCCACTCGGCCAGCGGATACACGGTAACGTCGAAATACCGTCCGATCACGTCGATGCCGGTCCACATGGGCAGCAGGTACAGCACTAGGATGAGGATGGGCATAGCATATTGCTGCAGGTGGTAGTAGTTGGCGAGCGCCTTGCCTTTAAGGAACGGCACAATGATCGAAGAGCCGTCGAGCGGCGGGATCGGGATGAGGTTAAAAAACGCAAGCGACATGTTGACCACGATAAACGTGGCGCCGAAGTTCATGATCTGCGATGCCACGGCAAAGGACATGTTGGTGTAGAGGTTGCCGTACGTTGCGTGCATGAGGGCGGCCGCGAGGCATGCGCTGTCTCTTATACACATCTGACGCTGCCGACGAATAGCCT
>URGY01000220.1 GCA_900547505.1 uncultured Collinsella sp. | reverse complement strand
GAGATGCAGCGTAGTCTCGTGGGCTCGGAGATGTGTATAAGAGACAGCCGTCACCGAGGCCGGTCCCTCCGACGCCGTCGAGATCTTGGGCCTGCAGTCCGTCCCCAACGCCGGCGACGAGTTCCGCGTATTCGAGGACGAGCGCGAGGCGCGTGCGTTGGCCGACGAGCGTTCGCTCAAGGCCCGTATCGAGGAGCAGAGCCGCGTGAAGCATGTGACGCTCGAGAACCTCTTCGAGACCATCGCCGACGCCGAGGTCAAGGAGCTCAACCTGATCATCAAGGCCGACGTCCAGGGCTCCATCGAGGCCCTTCAGGACTCCCTCGACAAGATGGATCAGTCCGAGGTACGCATCAACACGATCCACTCCGCGGTCGGCGCCATCAACGAGACCGACGTCGTCCTGGCCGACGCTTCCAACGCCATCATCATCGGCTTTGGCGTTCGTCCCGACGGCAAGGCCCGCTCCGCCGCCGAGCGCGAGGGCGTCGAGATCCGTTGCTACGACGTCATCTACAAGTGCCTCGAGGACCTCGACGCTGCCCGTATCGGCATGCTCAAGCCCACCGAGGTTGAGGTCTCCACGGGCACTGCGACCGTCCTGGACACCTTCAAGGTGCCCAAGGTCGGTATCGCCGCCGGTGTCCGCGTCGAAGAGGGCGAGATCGCCGCGACCGATTCCGTACGCCTGGTGCGCGACGGCATCGTGGTCTTCAACGGTAAAATCGCCTCGATGCGTCACTACAAGGACGAGGCCAAGAGCCTCAAGAGCGGCTCCGAGGGCGGTATTGGCCTGGAGAACTTCCAGGACATCAAGCCTGGCGACACCATTGAGGGCTACCGCATCGACCAGGTTGCCCGTACCGAGTAGGGGGTAGCGCTATGAAGCAAACGCAGGCAACCCGCCGTCTGGGCGAGCAGCTTCGCGAGAAGCTCGGTTATATCCTGCTCTTTGAGGTTTCCGATCCGCGTCTCGACCTGGTCACCCTGACCGCGGTCGAGGTCGCGGTGGACCGTTCGTTCGCGCGCGTGTACGTGTCGTGCGACGCGAGCCGCTACGACGAGGTCATGGAGGCGCTCGCCAGTGCCAAGGGCCGCATCCGTAGCCTGTTGGCCCGCTCGCTCGATTGGCGCGTCACGCCCGAGCTCGATTTCCGCATCGATCGCTCGACCGATGAGGCCGAGCGCATCACGCGTGCGCTGGAAAACGTTCCCGCCACGCTTGCGATCGAAAAGGACGAGGACGGCTATCCAATTGCGGATGCCGCCCAGGAGGCAGCTTTTGATGAGTAATTCCGCCGACCTCGCATCGAGCGAGTCTGCAGATATTCAGCGACGCATCCTCGAGCTCATCGAGGGTGCGTCCTCCATTGCGATTTCGGGACATACGTCTCCCGATGGCGATGCCCTGGGCTCCGTGCTGGGCCTGGGCTTATCGCTTATGAAGTTTTTCCCCAACAAGGACATTGCCCTGCTGCTGGCAGACGATGACCCGGTTCCGCGCATCTACCGCTTTATGGAGGGCGCCGACCGTCTGGTGCCGGCATCTGCGTATACCGGCAATCCGGACCTGTTCATCTCGGTGGACGTGCCGGTCGTCGAGCGTCTGAACAACTCCGCCGAGGTGCTCCGCCGCTCGCCGCATGTGGTGTGCTTCGATCATCATCCGGCGCGTGAGGAATTTGCCGAGCTGAGCCTGAGGTGCGTTGGCGCCGCAGCCTGCGCCATGATCATCGACCGCTTTTTGGACAATTGCGGCATTGTGGCTCGCGATGGTGTCGCGACCTGCCTGCTGTGCGGCCTGGTGACCGATACCGGTCGTTTTCAGTACCAAAACGCCGATGCCGCTGCGTTCCATGCCGCCTCGCGCCTGGTCGCGCACGGTGCCGATCCCGCGCGCGTTGCGCTCGAGGTCTACCAGAGCATGCGCGTAGAGTTCTTGCATCTCAAGTCCATCGTTATGGGCCGCATCAAGACCGTGGCGCACGGTCGCGTGGCATATAGTTATGCGTACCAGAGCGACCTCGAGGCCTGCGGCGTCACCTCGGATGAGTGCGACGGCCTGGTCGATGTGGTGCGTTCGGTGATGGGCGTGGAGGTCTGCCTGTTCCTGAAGGGCATTGAGGGCGATACCAAGGTACGCGGCAACCTGCGCTCCAAGGGCGACCTCGATGTGTCCGAGATCGCTGCCAACTTTGGCGGTGGCGGGCATCATGCCGCCGCCGGCTTTTCCAACAACGGAACGATTCGCGAGACGCTCGCCGTGGCACTTCCCATGCTGGCCGAGCTGGTGGGGGAGGATCCCGCTTCGGTGACCGTCGAGCTCTAACATTTTGGATGGTACATGGCTCGTCGTACGCCTTCTCAATTGAATATGCTGCTCGCCGTCGATAAGCCGGTGGGCTGTACGTCCCACGACGTGGTATCGCAGTGCCGACGCGCCCTCCATGAGCGACGCGTCGGCCATGCCGGTACGCTCGACCCCATGGCCTCGGGTGTCATGGTGGTGGGCGTGGGCCAGGCGACCCGTCTGCTGGGCATGCTAACCCTCGATACCAAAAGTTATGTCGCCGACATTTCGTTTGGTGTCGAGACCAATACCGATGACGCGGAGGGCGAGGCCGTCCGCACGGTGCCCGTTGCCCCCGAGTTGCACGATCTCGCTTACGCCCGTGAGCAGCTGGCCGCTATGCTTGGCCCGCAGTTGCAGGTGCCGCCAGCTTTTTCGGCCATCTCGGTCAATGGTGTTCGCGCCTATAAGAGTGCTCGCGAGGGCAATGCGGTTGAGTTGCCCCCGCGCCCCGTCGAGGTCTATGCCGCCGACCTGATCGCCGTGGGCGGCGAGGGTGATACGTGTGTGTGGACCGTGGCGTTCTCGGTGAGCAAGGGCACCTATATCCGTGCGCTCGCTCGCGATCTGGGTCGTGCCTGCGATAGCGCTGCACATATTTCCGCGCTGCGCCGTACGGCCTCCGGTGTGGTTTCCATTGGCGCCCTGTCTCTTATACACATCTGACGCTGCCGACGACTAGCC
>URGY01000219.1 GCA_900547505.1 uncultured Collinsella sp. | reverse complement strand
GTCTCGTGGGCTCGGAGATGTGTATAAGAGACAGGTCTCGGGAACTTTACGGGGGCGAAGTGTCTCGGCCATAAATTCGTTGGCTACGCAGAACAGGTCGGTGTCCTTGTGGGGCCAAAAGCCTTCGACTTCATAGTCTGTTGGTACGCAGATGACCGGATAATCGATACCCGTGATGACGCGGGCACCCACAGCGACGTTGGCCGCCGTGATGTGTGTTGCGACCACGGCTATGGGCCTGCGGGTGCGGACATATTCGTTGAAGGCAGGGAACATAATACGTGACCATGCCGTGCCTCCGCCCCAGAGCAGATGTCCCGTAAACGTGTATCGCCAGGTTAGGTCATATATGGGACGCGTGGCGCCGGTAAACGAAGCTGCTGTTTTATTACCATCGAACCTAATGCGTCCAAAATCGAGGATATCCAGGACTTCGATCTCAACATCCTCAGGGATTCCCTTGGTGCCGCGGATAAGATCAAATGCTTGTGCAATCGCGTTGGCGGCGGCTTTGTGGCCCGATCCAACCGATGCGTGCACAATGGTTACTAGGGGTTTTTGTGCAGGTGAAACGGTCATTTGCTCCGGTTGGGGAGTGCTTTGCGTGGGCAGGGGAGCGTCGTTGCTCGTCTGCGTTTGATTCATCGATAACTCCCCTTCATCTTTGTTTCGCAATGAATCATTGTAGTGCATGAGTGTCACGTTCGCCTAAATTTGGGTATGAGCGCAAAGAACGCCAATCTTTCGACAGGAGGTCTCTTCATGACTACCCATCAGCCGATCGATGTTGCTATTATCGGTGGCGGCCCCGCGGGCTATGCTGCCGCCATTTACGCTGCGCGCTCCAACCTAACGACGACCGTGATTGAACAGGGCATGTCGGGAGGGCAGATCGCCACAACCAATGAGGTCGAGAACTATCCGGGCATTCCGCTCTTGAGTGGCTCCGAACTCGGCGAGCGTTTTCAGCAGCATGCAGAGGGCCTGGGAGCACAGGTTACATGGAGCATGGTTACGGGTATCGATTACGATGCCGATGCAGCGCTGTTTACGGTGCATCACGATATGGGCGATACGCTGGCTTCGAGCGTTATCGCTTGCATGGGTGCTACGCCGCGATCTGCTGGTTTTGTTGGCGAGGATACGTATCGCGGTCGCGGTGTTTCGTATTGCGCGACGTGTGATGGCATGTTCTTTCGCGGTAAACAGGTCTTTGTCATCGGTGGCGGCAATGCCGCCTGCGAGGAAGCCCTGTTCTTGTCAGAAATCGCCAGCAGTGTGACCATCGTGCTGCGCCGCGACCAGTTCCGTGCGCCCGATGGTGTTGTTCAGAAAGTACTCGCAAAGGACAATATTACAGTTAGGTACCAAACTAGTATTGTGGAGCTCTCTGGCGAAGCCATGCCAACGACGATTACCTTTAAGGACAATGCATCCGGCGAGACTCATACTGAGTCATTTGAGCCCGGCTCGTTTGGCATCTTTGTCTTTACCGGAACGCAGCCCCATACCGAGCTTGTTGAGCATCTAGTTGATCTGGCGCCTGATGGCGGCATTCTGACTGATGAATCCATGGCGACCCGCACGCCAGGTCTATTTGCCGCTGGCGATATCCGTTCCAAACGTTTACGCCAGGTTGTGACCGCTGTTTCTGATGGAGCCATAGCGGCAACAAGCGCATATGCATTTCTCCGCGGATAAGTACGATAATATATCTTATGTAAGGTTGTTATCAATTAACTAAATGGCGGGACGATGCATCTGTGCGCTGTCCCGCCAATTTTCTTGTCGGCTATGTGGTATGCAAAACTAGATAATCTAGAATACAATATAGATAATGAACGGAGGACCTTTATGAACCACGTTAAACACGTTATTCCGATGTCCGATTCGTCGGTCAGCATTAAGCCTGAGGATATTCAGCCCACTGTGCTGCCCGATGCATTTATTCAGTCCGATATCGTTCGTAAACTCAATACGTTGAGTCTGCCGCGCTATAACCAGTTGCCCAATGTGACGCTCTATCGCGACCAGGTTATTGAGTATGTTGCACTGTGGATGGAGCCGCTGTCCATTTGCGTTGAGCAGCCTGTCATTACGCCATCGATGATCAATAACTACGTGAAGGTCGGCTTGGTGCCTGCTCCGGTCAGAAAGCAATATGGCCGCGAGCAGATTGCCCGCCTGATCGCTATCTGCATCTTTAAGCAGGTGCTGCCTATTGCTGCGGTGCAGGCACTCTTTAACATTCAGCGTTTGAGCTACGATGCCCCGACGGCCTTTGATTATGTGGTCGATCAGCTCGAGGCATCGATTCGTTCGGCGTTTTCTGTCGAGCAGACGCCGGTTCCCGATACGGCGCATCAGGTAACGCGTGAGTCGCTGCTTGTGCGCAGCGCGGTTTCATCCTTTGTTTCGAAGGCTTACTTGATGAGCTATCTCAAGTTCAACGGGTTTAATAGCTAGCCGACGTATAAAACGGGCGGGACAAAGAGCCATCTGTCGCTTTGTCCCGCCCGTTTTATTGCTTGGTTGGACTTTATTTGCCCGAAGCTACGCCCATACCGTAGCCGATGATGAGGCCGTGCATCTCGGCGTAATAGGAATCTAGGCCGTTGCAGGGCATGATGATGGTCTTGGAGCCGGGCCAATGCTCGACTATGCGGTCAGCAAGCGCCTGGGCTCCAGCTTTGTTCTCAACGTGATCGATGATGACCTCGCCGCCCGTAAAACCCTCGGCTTCCATGGTGTCGATGATCTTGTTGAGCATCTTCTTTTCGCCGCGGGTGTGACCAACGAGTTCAATTTTGCCTGCTTCGCTCGCCGTGCCCAAAATGCGGATATTGAGCTTGTTGGCAATAACGCCGGCCGCCTTGGGAATCCGTCCGGCCTTGGCGAGATTTTCGTAATTGCACAAACTAAAGAGGATCTTGCTGTTCTGCTCCAAGCTATCGAAGTAAGCGCAGGCGTCCTCAAAGGAGGTATCCTGTCTCTTATACACATCTCCGAGCCCACGAGACTACGCTGCATCTCGT
>URGY01000218.1 GCA_900547505.1 uncultured Collinsella sp. | reverse complement strand
ATCTACACAAGGCTATTCGTCGGCAGCGTCAGATGTGTATAAGAGACAGGTGTCCGGATGAAGTTGATAATCAAGGAAACAAAGCCGTTCTGCCTGGGACGGCTTTGGCTTGGACTTTAACTACAACATCGCAATCGACACTTATCAGCTCGCGCAACGCGCATGGCCAAATCTCGGACGCTGGTGCATGGAGGACCTTCGAGATTTACTGGACATCCAAAACGACGACGCACACCGCGTGCTCGCCGACTGCGAAGACGAGATGGCTGTCTACAATGCGATCAGAAACGGCGTGAAGTCCGGAGAGCTTTCTGCGGAACCGCCGCGCCGTCGCGCGAGCCGACCGGGCAACCCGGGCAATCTGGTCCCGGCTCTCCCGGTCGTATTCCTACGATATCGCCCCTAGATCACCAATGTGTCAGATAAAGAATGAGGCAATGGCTATGATCACGCATACGGCAGATGCAACGACTGCGCCTTTTTTCCTCTCCTTTAGTCCGACGAATAGGGTTGCCGTAAAGTAAAGGGCGGAAATGCACGCTAGGGCAAGCGAAACGAGTTCCTTGGGCGGTTTCAGCAAAAGGTCGCTAGCAAAGAGTAATGCAAGCAGGGCAAAGCCGATTGTGGTCAAGTATCTCGATTGATTTTGCGACTGCATGGCAACTGCCTTTCAGAACATGCAAGTGAAAAGTCGGTACGATGTCATTGCGGTTGCAAACAAGCCGCCGCCAGGACCGGTTGTCACGAGACCGGCGATAACTTCAGCGGTTCCAGCAAGGTAGGGATCGCGCAGGCAAGCCTCCTCCTTCGCGTTCAGCTTGACCTTGTGAGGGACGGTGCGGTTATATGCAAATCCGTGAGAATCGCACCACGCCTTGGAATATGAATCCGTGCAGCGTCCGCGCTCAAAAAGGGATATATCGTAATTTTCGTCGTAGTTGTCTCCGACGTAGATCTCGCTGCTCTCGGCGGGAGATCCCTCGTCGGCATAGGCTGCCGCAACGGGCACAAATGGTGTCATTACAAGGGAGAGGCAAAGAGCTGCTGAGACGATGGAGGGCAGGCATTTCTTCATGGCTGGCTCCTTAATCTGGCCTTTGATAGTTACTCGATGTCGATAGTTACTCGATGTCGCCTCCTTCCGCATTATATCCGTTGTATTTGGCGTATTTCTTTAATAAGGCAAGAGGTTCTTCCAGTCAAAGGTGAAACCCGTCACAAAGACAACCGATAACGTTGGCGGTAACTGGGGCGGTGCCCCCTCGGCGACGACCGACAAGGTTTATCTGCTCTCGGCAACCGAAGTATACGGGGATATGCAATCCGACGGCATCCAGTACGAGTGCTACAAATCCAAGGGCGTGACGGGGTCGAACTATTCCGGTGCATCAGGCTATAGCCACTGGACTCGCTCCGTGAGACTGCGCAGCTCCACGTCCTTTCGCTATGTTCAAAGCGGCGGTATTTGCTACAGCTACAGCGCGACGGACTCGTTTTATGTTCTCCCCGCTTTCTGCTTCTGATCTCTTTTAGCGCAAAGCCCTCGCAATCCTGCGAGGGCTTTTCTTTTGGCGATTACTCGAACAATTCGAGGTTCATAGCACAGGTAATCGGGTTGAGGAGAAATGGGGTCATACAGCGGCTCTCAGAGCGCCTGCCGCACTCCCCCGCCATTGCCTCTGCGGTGTCCTCGTATAGAGCCCATCCTACTTAGCGTTTCGTTGCTGCAGCCCACTTGTCCACCAATCAAGTGAACAACTGGAATAAATACAGCGACACGCTTGTTCGTTATAGTCGCTATATCTGCGTAAATCGCCACGATAAATACAGCCTGTACTCGGCTGCATACCAGCTACGCGTATGTAGATTCATATCGCGTTAATAAAACGGCTCAAGCGTGTGCAAAACGCGCAAGTAGCCGTAAAAGGCGATTATCGCGCAGGTAGATTTTTGGCACCCTGTTGCTTAAACAAAATTAAGCAATTGCTTAAAACAAAAAAGGTCAGGCACTAGGTGCCTGACCTGCAAACTTCTGGTCGGGACGACTGGATTCGAACCAGCGACCCCTTGACCCCCAGTCAAGTGCGCTACCAAGCTGCGCCACGTCCCGAAGCTTTTGTTTGTTGCTCTGCTCTCGCTCGCAACAGGGAGTATATTAACCCGAAACTTTAGACTTGTGCAAGAACTTTTTTACAATTTTTGAAGCAAGTCCAAAATTGTATCTGCGAGCTGGGGTTTTGTTAGTACGGGAAGTTCTTGCGTACCCGTTGTGCTCACAATCCAGGCCTTGTTGGTGTCGGTCCCAAAGCCCGAATCGGTGCGTGAGACATCGTTGGCGATTATTACATCGCACCCCTTGCGGGCCAATTTGCGCTCTGCGTACTCGACAACGTTATCGGTCTCGGCCGCAAATCCGATCACGCATCGCTCGCCCTTCTGGCGCGAGAGCTCGGCCAAAATATCGACCGTCTCGACCAGTTCGATGCGATCCAGGCGCTCGTTGGCCTTTTTGAGCTTATGGTCCGCAGGGGCCGCGGGGGTGTAGTCGGCGACGGCGGCCGCACAAATTGCCGCATCGGCCGTCTGGAAGGCGCTCAGGGCCGCCTGGAGCATCTCTGCGGCGGTCTGCACGCGCACGCACTCCACGCCGCAGGGCACATCGAGTGATGTCGGTCCCAACACGAGCGTGACCGCAGCGCCGCGGCGTGCGGCCTCCCCCGCCAGGGCGATGCCCATCTTGCCCGAAGAGCGGTTGCCAATGAATCGCACGGGGTCGATCGGCTCGTGCGTGGGACCGGCGGTAATTACGATGCGCTTACCCGCCAGGTCCTGTGGCGCGGGGTTGAGCACCTCACAGACAGCCTCTACGATGTCCTCGGGCTCGCTCATGCGTCCCGTGTCCACGTCGCCGCAGGCAAGGTAGCCGCTGCCCGGACCCACCACATGGACACCGCGCTCGCGCAGCGTGGCCATGTTGGCCTGCGTCGCCGGCGCCTTCCACCTGTCTCTTATACACATCTCCGAGCCCACGAGACTACGCTGCATCTCG
>URGY01000217.1 GCA_900547505.1 uncultured Collinsella sp. | reverse complement strand
TACGAGATGCAGCGTAGTCTCGTGGGCTCGGAGATGTGTATAAGAGACAGTAAACGGGGAGTCCTCGACCATATTGGCAAAGCAGACAAACTTGGAAGCGCCGACGGAGTCCTGGTCGGCCGTGAGCTTAGCGGCGTCGATGATGGTCTGCGCAGCCATGAGTACGGCGTCCATGTTGATGCCGGCACGCAGACTGGCGACGTTGACGCTGGAGCAGACGCGGCTCGTGGTGGCGAGCGCCTGCGGGATGGACTGGATGACGCGGCGATCGGCGTCGCCGATGCCCTTCTGGACGAGCGCGGAGAAGCCGCCCAGGTAATCGATGCCGAGCGACTCGGCCGCGCGGTCGAGGGCATGCGCGATGGGGGTGAGGTCCTCATCCTTGCAGCACGCGGCGATTTGCGCCACCGGGGTGACGGAAACACGCTTGTTGACGATGGGGATACCGTACTCGCGCTCGAGGTTCTCGGCGGTCTCGACCAGGTGCTCAGCCGTGTGCGTCACGTGGTCGTAGATCTTCGTGCACATGCGGTCGAGGTTCTCGTCTCCGCAACCCATGAGCGAAACACCCATGGTGATGGTCCTGATGTCGAGGTTCTGCTCCTCAACCATGCCGCGGGTTTCCGCGATTTCTGCGGGCGTGATCGCCATCCTTGCGCTCCTATCTGCCAAAACGAGCATAGTCTTATCTATTCTAACGTGCCGCACGTGCCAAGTGGCGCATGCGGCACGTTTTGGTGCTTGGTTGTTTCCGTTGTGTTACTGCCCAAAGACCTCTTCGGCGATGCGCGCACTTTCGGCGGCGTCCTTGGCGTAGTAGTCCGCGCCGATCTGCTTGGCGTATTCGGGGGTGAGCACGGCGCCGCCCACGATGATCTTGACGCCCGGCACCTCGGCATGAAGCAGCTTGATGGTCTCCTCCATGGCGACGACCGTGGTAGTCATAAGCGCCGAGAGGCCGACGAGCTTGATGTCACGCTCCCGCACGGTCTTGAGCACCTCCTGCGGATCGACGTCGCGGCCCAGGTCAAAGACGGTGTAGCCGTAGTTATCGAGCAGCATCTTGACGATGTTCTTACCGATATCGTGGATGTCGCCCTTGACGGTGGCCACGCAGATCTTACCCTTGTCGGCAATTTCGCCGGCGGGCATCAGGCGCTTGATGGTGTCGAAGCCCACGCGCGCGGCCTCGGCCGAGGCCATGAGCTGCGGCAAGAAGAACTTGCCCTGGTCAAAGAGGACGCCAACCTCGTCGAGGGCGGGGATAAAGTGATTGTTGATGAGGTCCATGGCGTCATGGTCGGCCAGCAGGCGCTCGGTCTCGGCCGCGATTTCGCCCTTGCGGCCCGAGACGACCATGCGACGAATCGGGTCGTCGTTGCCGTCGGTGCCGGCGGTGCCAGCAGCGGGCGCGGCGTCGGTCGATGCTGCCTGAGCCGCCGCCGGGTTCGCGGCGATCTTGTACGGATCGGTCCAGCCGGCGTAGCGCTCGATGTATCCGGTCGAGCCCTCGTCTTCAACGCTCAGCACGCGATAGCTGTAGACGGTATCCATAAAGCGCTTGGAGCCCGGGTTCATGATGGGGGCGTCCAGGCCCGCGCCAAAAGCGGCAGCCAAAAAGACCGAGCCCAGCAGCGGGCGGGCAGGCAGGCCAAAGCTGATGTTCGACACGCCGAGCGCGCATTTGACGCCCAGACGCTCTTTGCACAGGGACATGGCGCGCAGGATCTGTTCGGCCTGGCGTTGATTGGTCGAGGCGGTCATGACCAGACAGTCGATGAGGATGCGGTCCGGTCCGATGCCGTAACGGGCAGCCTCGGCCACGATGCGCTCGGCGATGGCGAAGCGAGCTTCGGCGGTATCGGGGATGCCGCCTTCATCGAGCGTGAGGCCGACGACGTTGGTGCCGTAATGGGCGACCAGCGGAAAGATCTCATCCATGATTTGCTGTTTGCCATTGACCGAGTTGATGATGGGCTTGCCGGCGTAGCGGCGCACGGCTGCCTCGACGGCTGCGGGGTCGGTGGAGTCGATCTGCAGCGGCAGCAGCGTGGAGCCCTGGAGCTGCTCGGTCGCCTGCTGGATGATCTTGACCTCGTCGATCTCGGGCAGGCCCACGTTGACGTCCAGGATGTCGGCGCCCTGTTCCTGCTGGCTGATGCCCTGGCTCACGACGTAGTCCAGGTCGCCGTCGCGCAGGGCCTGTTGCAGGCGCTTTTTGCCGGTGGGATTGATGCGCTCGCCGATGACGGCGATTTTGTGGCCGTCACAGGGAAGGTCCACGACCGTCTGGGCGCTCGTGACCGACATGCTGGGCTTGCGGCGGCACGGGCTGGGCGTGTGGTTGTCGATAAGCGTGCGCAAGGCCGCCATATGCGCCGGCGTGGTTCCGCAGCAGCCGCCCACGACGCTCACGCCGTCCTCGATCATGCCGGCGACGGCCTCGGCGTATTCGGGGGCCTGGATATCAAAGACGGTATTGCCGTCGTCGTCCACGCGGGGCAGTCCCGCGTTAGCCTGCACCATAACGGGCTTGTCGGTAACGGTGAGCATACGTGCGGCGAGCCCTCGGAGCTCGGCCGGGCCCTGGCTGCAGTTGATACCCAAAACGTCGGCGCCGATGGCGTCGAGCGTGATGGCGGCGACCTCGGGGCTCGTTCCCAAGAAGGTGCGACCGTCTTCCTCAAAGGTCATGGTGGCAAAGACGGGCAGGTCGGAGTTCTCGCGGCAGGCGAGGACGGCCGCCTTGATCTCGGCAAGGTCGGTCATGGTCTCGATAATAAAGAGGTCCACGCCCGCGTCGACGCCGGCGCGCACCTCCTCGGCAAAGAGGTCATAGGCCTCGTCGAAGCTCAGGGTGCCCAAGGGGCGAAGCAGCGCGCCGATGGGGCCGATATCGCCGGCGACGTAGCGGGCGCCGGCCTCGCGGGCGCAGGCGACAGCGGCGGCAAAGACATCTGCCACGGTGGCGGCGCCGTCGAGCTTGTGGGCGTTGGCGCCAAAGGTGTTGGCGGTGATCACGTCGCAGCCGGCCTCGACATACTGACGCTGGATATCGGTGATAACC
>URGY01000216.1 GCA_900547505.1 uncultured Collinsella sp. | reverse complement strand
CGTAGTCTCGTGGGCTCGGAGATGTGTATAAGAGACAGGAAGCCCCCGTCACGCCCCCGGATTCCCTGCGTTTACGGCCTTGAGGTCGGCGGGCGGAGAAGGACGTGGTCGATAGGGATACGTGTCCCCTTCGCTGTTTCGCGCTTTGCGCGAAAGGCGCGTTACTTTGGGATGGGTGGGGAACGTGGTTGTTGCGGCAACTGATCCCCGCCATAAATTACCCTTGGCATACTTGCGCGAAAGCCTACTGGTGCTACACTTGCAATTGCTGTTTCAGGGCGGGGTGGAATTCCCCACTGGTGGTAAATCGGGCGGTGCCAAGGGGGTACCGTGGCGCAGGCAAAGTGCCTGCGGTCGAGCCGATGAGTCCGCGACCCGGGTGTGCGTTGGTTCGCATGCCGGCTGAACTGGTGAGATCCCAGTACCAACGGTTAGAGTCCGGATGAAAGAGGCAGGTGATCTTATGTCTGAACAGTCGCAGCATATCCATTTTGAGAACACGAATAGGTGGAGCACCAAACAGCTCGTTACCATGGCGTTGATGTGCGCCTTGGGCGCCCTGTTTATGTATGTGCAGCTGCCCATTCTTCCCTCGGCGCCGTTTTTGACGTATGACCCGTCGCTGGTGCCGGCGATGGTGTGTGGATTTGCGTATGGCCCTGGTGCCGGCACCGCTGTTGCCGCCATGGCGATCGTTATCCATGCGCTTACCACGGGCGATTGGGTCGGTGCGCTTATGAACTTGGTTGCCACGCTGGGCTATATTCTGCCTGCGGCTATCGTTTACCAGAAGATGCACACCTACAAGGGTGCCGTGATTGGCCTGGCGCTGGGCGTTATTGCCGCTACGGTGCTTTCTATGGTCGCAAACCTTACCATTGGTGTTTGGTTCTGGTATGGCTCGGTCGATGTGATCGCCCCGCTCATGATTCCTGCCGTGCTGCCGTTCAACCTTATCAAGACCGTGCTCAACTCGGTGTTGACGCTGGCGGTGTACAAGGCGGTCTCCAACCTCATCACGCCTAAAAAGGACCAGGTCAAAGGCCGCGCATGATTGAGTGTCGGGGCGTTTCCTTTAGCTACGATGGCGCTGCGAAAGCGCTCGATGGCATCGATCTGAACATCGAGGATGGGGAGTTTTTCTGCATCCTCGGTGGTAATGGGTCGGGCAAGTCGACGTTTGCCAAGCACCTGAATGCGCTGCTGCAGCCCGATGCGGGAACGGTGTGCGTCAACGGCATGGACGCGTCCGATCCGGAGCTGGTCTACGACATTCGTTCGACCGCGGGCATGGTATTCCAGAATCCCGATGATCAACTGGTGGCAACGCTTGTCGAAGATGACGTTGCGTTTGGTCCCGAAAACCTTGGCGTGCCATCGGTACAAATTGCGCAGCGCGTACGCGAGGCGCTGAAGGGCGTGGGCCTGGTGGGCTTTGAGCGCCATGAGACCCACGCGCTTTCGGGCGGACAAAAGCAGCGCGTGGCGCTTGCCGGCGCGCTCGCCATGGAGCCGCGCGTGCTCATTTTGGACGAGGCGTCCTCGATGCTCGATCCGCGCGGGCGCAAGGGCCTTATGAAGGCCTGTCACGCGCTGCACGAACGCGGCATGACCATCGTGATGATTACGCACTTTATGGAAGAGGCCGCTGAGGCCGATCGCGTTGCTGTCTTCCAAGCGGGCCGCGTTGCCATGCTCGGTACGCCCGAGGAGATCTTGACGCGGGCGGACGAACTCGCGCGTCTGAACCTGGATATGCCGGCATCGTGCTGTCTTGGCAGGGCGCTTCGCGCGAAGGGCGTGCCCATTTGCGCACGGGTGCGCGAGGCGGATATGGTCGCCGATATAGCGCAGGCTTATGTCGAGCGGAGTAGGACAGGCATCGCCGGGCGGCCTTTCGCATCCGATTCTCGTATTCCCGACAACGTCTCCTCTGCAATCGATGGCGCAGACGCGCTGGAGCCCGTCATCGAGATTTCGCACCTTTCGTATAGCTATTCGCTGAGCGCCCGCGAGCGTCGCCGTTGGCACAAGCGCTCAGCCGTCGAGGGCGCATCGAACAAACAGGCTCTCTGGGGCAACGACCCCAGCAGTCCGTGGGCACTGCGTGATGTATCGCTGACGGTGCGTCGTGGCGAGTTCCTGGGCCTTGCGGGCCATACCGGTTCGGGTAAGTCGACGCTGGTTCAGCATCTCAACGGCCTGATTCGTCCCCAGGAGGGTTCCGTTTATGCGTTGGGGCTCGACCTGGCAAACAAGAAAGATGCCGCCGCGGTTAAGGCCAAGGTCGGCGTGGTGTTTCAGTATCCAGAGCGTCAGCTGTTTGCCGAGACCGTGACACAGGACGTGGCATTTGGTCCGCATAACCTTGGCTTGTCGCAGGCCGAGGTTGCCCGCCGCGTTGAGTCATCGCTCGCGCGCGTGGGCCTCGACCTGGCCACGGTGGGCGATAAGAGCCCCTTTGAGCTCTCGGGCGGGCAGCAGCGGCGCGTGGCGTTTGCCGGCGTGCTTGCCATGGAGCCCGAGGTCCTGGTGCTCGATGAGCCCATGGCGGGGCTCGATCCGGCGGCGCGCAGTGATTTCCTGGAGCTCATCGATCGACTTCACCATGGGGGCCTGACCGTCGTCATGGTTTCGCACAGCATGGATGACCTGGCCAATTGCTGCGACCGTATCGTCGTAATGAACGAGGGCACGGTATTTGCCGAGGGTAGGCCCGCTCAGGTTTTTGCGCATGCCGATGAGCTTAAATCAATCGGCTTGGGTGTTCCCGCTGCCCAGCGCATGGCGCTGGCGCTTGCGAAGGCAGGCGTGCCGCTGCGCTTTGACGGCCTCTATACGGTTGAGTCGCTGACAGACGAGTTGGTGGACCTGCTAATCGGTCGCTCGGACGGTCCTTCTAACGTCGCGGACATTGCTAAATCCAAGACGGTCGCGCGAGAGGAGGGCTGCTAATGGAGGCGTTTTCGTTTGGCAGCTACTATCCCGGCGATAGTGCAATCCACCGCCTGGACCCGCGAACTAAGTTGCTCTTGGGCCTGTCTCTTATACACATCTCCGAGCCCACGAGACTACGCTGCATCTC
>URGY01000215.1 GCA_900547505.1 uncultured Collinsella sp. | reverse complement strand
GGAGCAGGACAAGGCGCCACACATGGTCGAGGACGTTCTGAAAACTAAGCCCAGCCCCCGCCGGACAGGTCAACCGCTACTCGCAGAGCAGCTTAGCGATCTGGACGGCGTTGGTTGCCGCGCCCTTACGGATTTGGTCGCCGCAGCACCAGAAGGTAATACCGCGCGTGGCCTCGGGGTTCGAGACGTCGCGACGCACGCGGCCGACCCAAATCAGGTCCTGGTCAGACGTGTCCATCGGCATGGGGAAGCGGTCGTGTGCATCCTCGGCAGCCATATCGTCAACCAGCTTGACGCCGGGAGCGGCAGCCAACGTAGCACGGGCCTCGTCAACCGTAATGTCGCGCTCGAACTCGAGCGTAATGCTCTCGGAGTGCGAGCGCAGCACGGGCACGCGCACGCAAGTGCAGTTCACGCGCAGCTCGGGCAGATGCATGATCTTACGGCCCTCGTTCTGCAGCTTCATCTCCTCGGAGGTAAAGCCCTCCTCCTTGACGCCGCCAATCTGCGGAATCAGGTTGCTCGCGAGCTGGGCGGCAAATGCGCGCGGCTCGGGAATCTCCTCGCCACGGCCCAGAGCGGCCAGCTGAGCCTCAAGCTCGGCCATACCGGGAGCGCCAGCGCCCGAAGCCGCCTGGTACGTCGAGACGATCATGCGCTTCACGCCGGCGAGCTGATGCAGCGGCCACGTGGGAACCAGGCCGATGATGGTCGCGCAGTTGGGGTTGGCGATAAGGCCATGATGCCACTTGATGTCGTCAGCATTGATCTCAGGCACGACCAGCGGCACCTCGGGATCCATGCGGAAGGCGTGGCTGTTGTCGACCACGACGGCGCCGCGCTTGACGGCCTCGGGCAGCAGCTCCTTCGCGATATCGTCACCGGCGGCTCCAAGCACAATGTCGCAGCCCTCAAAGGCCTCGGGGCAAGCTTCCTCAATCACGATCTGCTCGCCGCGGAACTCGACGGTTTTGCCCGCGGAGCGTGCACTTGCCAGCAGCTTGAGCTTGCCAACCGGGAACTCCTGCTCGTTAAGGCACTCGAGCATCTGGGTGCCTACAGCTCCCGTCGCGCCCAAAATAGCAACCGTGTACTGTTTCATGCTTCCCCCTTTAAAGGTTGTGGCTTTTGCCCGCACGCCGAGCAGGCCGATTATTGTTGCCAGTGTATACAAGAACGGGGCGGATATAAAACCCGCCCCGTCGAAACGAAACCGAAACGAAACGCCCCGCCGTAGATTTTTGAAACCTGA
Organism: uncultured Collinsella sp.; assembly: GCA_900547505.1. Taxonomy (GTDB): domain Bacteria; phylum Actinomycetota; class Coriobacteriia; order Coriobacteriales; family Coriobacteriaceae; genus Collinsella. The sequence continues at coordinate 1,870 of URGY01000215.1, read as the reverse complement.
CCCAAAAATCTACCGAGCAGTCGCTACTTTTTGAGCGCGGCCAGGGCGGGATCGACCGGCGCGGGGGCCTCCAGGTCGGAGACCTTCACAATGCCGTTCTCGTCGGAGAAGGCACGGTAAATGGTCTGAATCGCCAGGTCGAAGTCCTTCTCCTCGACACCGATAATGATGTTGATCTCGTCGCAGCTCTGCGAAATCATACGCACGCTCACGCCGGCCTGACCAAGCATGCCAAACAGATGGCCCGAGATACCTGCACGGCCGCGCAGGTTACGGCCGACGGTAGCGATAAGCGCCAGACCCTCAACGACCTCAATCTCGAGCGGCTCGACCTCCTGCTGAATGTCGCCCACAAGCGAGTACAGCGAATCGTGAACGTCCCGCTCCTGCACCACGGCGCCAAAGCGGTCGACGCCGGTGGGCATGTGCTCAACGGAAACGTCATAGCGCTCGAAGACCGAAAGCGCGCGGCGCATAAAGCCGACACGGGGCTTGGTGCGGTCGCGGGCGACGTTGATGGCGACAAAACCGCGCTTGCCGGTCACGCCGGTAATGATGGGCTCTGCCTCGCCCTCATCAGCCGTCTCGCTAATGATGGTGCCGGGGTCCTGTGGCGCATTGGTGTTCTTGATGACCAGCGGAATGCCTGCCTCGCGCACGGGGAACACGGCCTCCTCGTGCAGGACACTTGCGCCCATGTACGAAAGCTCGCGCAGCTCCTCGTAGGTAACGCGCGCAATGGGCTGAGCCTCGGGAACAATACGCGGATCGGCAGAATAGAAGCCCGAAACGTCGGTCCAGTTCTCGTACAGGTCGGCGCCCAGGCACTTGGCCAGGATCGAGCCGGAAATATCGCCGCCACCACGGTCGAGCAGCTTGATCTGGCCCTCACGCGTCGCGCCGTAGAAACCGGGCATAACAAAGCCGCCCTGCTGACCGTACTCCTGCACCAGCTCGGAGGTACGATTCATGCTGAGCGTACCGTCGTGATGGAATGCCACAACCGTCGCGGCGTCCAGGAACGGCAGGCCCAGGTACTCGGCCATGAGGCGAGCGGTAAAGTACTCGCCGCGGCTCACGAGCTCCTCGGTAGAGTAGCCGCCCGAGCGGGCGCGCTCGGCAAAGGCCGCAAACTCCTCGCGGATGGGATAGGTGAGCTCCAGCTCGTCAGCGATATCAAAATAGCGCTGGCCAATGTCCTCGAGCAGTTCCTCGCACGACACGTGATACTTAACGTGCGCGTTAACCAGGTAGAGCAGGTCGGTCACCTTGGTGTCGCCTTTAAAGCGGCGGCCGCAGGCGGAAACCACCACAAAACGGCGGGCAGGGTCGGCGTCGACGATGGCCTTGATCTTCTTGAAGTGTTCAGCGTCGGCGACCGACGAGCCGCCAAACTTGGCAATCTTAATCATGGGCTGGAGGTTACCTTTCTAAAAAGCCTCTGCAAACCTATTTTGCGCGCTCTGATACCATGGTTTCACCGATTGGGACCAAGGCATCCGAGGAGCAGTGTTATATGGGAACTTATCATAGTACACGAGGACGCACTTTATCGTGCTCAAGTAAGGTGGCAATCCGTACCGGCATCGCTCCCGACGGGGGTTTGTTTGTCTCGGACGAGCTCGGCACCCAGCAGGTCGATATCAGCTCGCTTGCAGATAAATCGTACTTTGAAATCGCTCAAGATGTGTTGGGAATGTTACTGAATGATTACACGGCCGAAGAAATTTCGGCGTGTGTCGACGAGGCATACCGCGGCACGTTCGCGAGTGAAGAGGTTACGCCGCTCGTCAAACTCGACGCTGCACTGGGCGCCGACGCCCCTCAGACCTATGTGATGGAGCCTGTCTCTTATACACATCTGACGCTG
>URGY01000214.1 GCA_900547505.1 uncultured Collinsella sp. | reverse complement strand
GCTATTCGTCGGCAGCGTCAGATGTGTATAAGAGACAGCCCAGAGTCCGTCGCCTAGTTGCTACCAAATGATTCGGTGCCGGCCGCGAAGGCGGCTGGCACCCAAGAGAAGGAGGCCATGATGGCTGATGAGGCAATCAACGTTCCCGCAGTCGCGATGAACGTCATCATCAACGCCGGTGACGGTCGCGCCTGTATCGACAAGGCGATGGACGCTCTGGCGGAGTTCGATTTCGATGCGGCGGACGCGCACCTTGCCGAGGCCGACGTCAAGATCCTCGATGCGCACAAGGCGCAGACCGAGATGATCCAGCGCCAGGCGGGCGGCGAGGAGGTCGAGTACTCCCTGCTATTCGTGCACGCCCAGGATACGCTTATGACCATTAGTGCCGAGCTGCACATGGCCAAAAAAATGATGCCCGTGGTGCGCGCACTGGCCGCCCGCTAATACGTCCCCCGATCACGGGCCGTGCCCCTGCGGCCCGCATCCCAACCCAACCAAGAGAGATGAGGACATACCATGATTGACCTTTCTACCTATGACTTTGACGAGGCTTTTCCCAAGGGCTTTCTCTGGGGCGGCGCTACCGCTGCCAACCAGATTGAGGGTGCATGGAACGAGGGCGGCCGCGGCCCGGCGGTCTCCGACTACGTGATCCTGCTCGACCGTGAGACCTGCGCCCGCGAGGGCATCGTCGAGGGCGGTCCGCTCAACTCCGTCACGCGCCAGTCGCTCGCAGCCCGCAAGGCAGACGAGATGGCCTACGATTTCCCCAAGCGCCGCGGCATCGACTTCTACCACACCTACAAGGAGGACATCGCGCTTTTGGGTGAGATGGGCTTTGGCGTCTTTCGCATGAGCATCTCTTGGAGCCGTATCTTCCCCAACGGCGACGACGCCCTGCCCAACGAGGAAGGCCTGGCCTTCTACGACAAGGTCTTTGACGAGTGCCATAAGCACGGTATCGAGCCCATGGTTACCCTCAACCACTTTGACATGCCGCTTCACCTGGCAGAGGAGTACAACGGCTTTGCGAGCCGTCACGTGGTCGACGCCTTTGAGTGTTATGCCGAGACACTTTTCCGCCGCTACAAGGGCAAGGTCAAGTATTGGATGACCTTCAACGAGATCAACCATGTCTACGCCAACCCCTGTACCTGCTGCGGCGTGATCTGGGATGAGAAGGAAGACGGCTCCAACCCCTATGCCGGCCGCTGGCCCGAGAAGTTCCAGGTCGCTCACAACCAGCTCGTGGCTTCCGCCAAGGCCGTTATCAAGCTGCGCGAGATCGATCCCGAGGCCCACATCGGCAACATGCTCTGCCGTCTTGAGAACTATGCCGAGACCTCCAAGCCGGAAGACCAGCTCCAGGTGCTCTTTGAGGACCACTTCAACTGGTTCTTCACCGATATCCAGGCCAAGGGCGAGTACCCCTACTACGTAAAGCGCTTCTTCCGCGACTACGGTGTCGACATCAAGATGGAGGACGGCGATCTCGAGACCCTCAAGGCCGGCGTGGTGGACTACATCTCCATCAGCTACTACATGACCTACATTATGCGCTATAAGGGCAAGATCTCCCCCGAGCCGAGCGGTAAGCTGCTTACCGAGATCAAGAACCAGTACCTCGAGATGACCGAGTGGGGCTGGCCGATCGACCCCGTGGGCTTCCGCATCACGCTCAACCACATCTACGATCGCTACCACCTGCCGATCTTCATCGCCGAGAACGGCAACGGCATGACCGAGAACCGCGACGAGAACGGCTACTGCGACGACGACGCGCATATCGAGTACATGAAAGAGCATGTCGAGCAAATGCACCAGGCGATTCTCGACGGTGTCGACGTCTTTGGTTATGCCTGGTGGGGCCCCATCGACCTGATCAGCTCCGGCACCTCCGAGATGACCAAGCGTTACGGCCAGATCTCGGTCGACCAGGACGACCACGGCAACGGCACCGGTAAGCGCGGCAAGAAGAAGAGCTTCTTCTACTACAAGAAGCTCATCGCCAGCAACGGCGCCGACACCGCAACTGATAACATTGTGGTGGAGTAAGGAGTAGAGATGGTTTCCAAGACGACGGTCGTCAAGAATCCGAGCGGCATCCACGCGCGCCCTGCATCGCTGTTTGTGCAGGAGGCGAGCAAGTACGAGAGCTCGATTACCGTTGGCAAGGTGGGCGGAGACGCCAAAGATGCCAAGTCAATCCTGATGGTCATGAGCCTGGGAATGGCCTGTGGTTGCGAGATTGAGATCGCAGCCGACGGCGCCGACGAGGCGGCCGCCGTCGATGCCCTCGTGGCGCTTATCGAGAGCGGCTGCGGGGAGTAGGCGGGCAAAAGCCGCGTCGATGTTATTTTGGGGTCATCCGGAATGGGTTGGCCCCAGATAGACGGGCCCGCCGGTGCGTGCCGGTGGGCCCCTTGCTTTAGGGAGGTTAACGATGGGGGCAAGAAACGTCGGTGTTAGGGGCACGGGACGCGCCGGGGCACGCTCGGCTCTCACGGCTCTGGGGGTCATGTCGCTGGTCTATGCGGGCGGCGTTCTGCTTATGGACGCGACCGTGGGCGGGCTTACGGGCTCTGCGGCGTCCTCTGCTTCGATCGCGTCGATGTTCGTTACCTTGCTGCTTATCGTGGCGTTGATCTTCTCTGAGGTGCGGGCATATCGGGCGGTGGTGGCCTCGGTGCCCTTTGAACCCGGTATGGGCGACAAGGTGCTGCTGGGCCTCTCGCTCTGGTTTGTCGGCGGCATGCCGCTCGGCATCGCCAACCTGGTTCGCGCCGTGGCGCTTGGAGGCGTCGGCGACGTGCGCCAGATCCTCATACAGCTGGGCGTGAGCGTCGCGCTCGTGCTACTGACGTATCCAAAGTTCCGAGCGTAGATAACGGCAAAGCTCGCAAATGCAAGGACCCCCGCGACCGATTCGATTCGGTCGCGGGGGTCTCTTGTGCTGGGCCGGTCAAAAGCTCATTGTTCAAAGCGCGGTGGCGCGCGGATGCCGCCGCTAGCAAATCCTGGGCAGCTGCTCTCCTACGAGCATGTCGAGGATGCGGGTCGATCCCCAACCGGTGCGTACGCTGTCTCTTATACACATCTGACGCTGCCGACGAATAGCCTTGT
>URGY01000213.1 GCA_900547505.1 uncultured Collinsella sp. | reverse complement strand
ATCTACACAAGGCTATTCGTCGGCAGCGTCAGATGTGTATAAGAGACAGGGCTTCCGTCCATGCCACGCGCGGCGTGCTCGACCTGGGCGCCGATACCCTGCCCAAGCTGATGCAGGACAACACCGACCGCAACCGCACCTCCCCGTTTGCCTTCACCGGCAACAAGTTCGAGTTCCGTGCCTGCGGCTCCGAGCAGAACGTCTCCGACTCCAACCTGGTGCTCGATGCCGCCGTGGCCAAGTCGCTCAAGTCCTTCGCCGACGCGCTTGAGGGTACGCCCGAGGATGACTTCCAGGACGCCGCGCTCGAGTACTGCAAGAAGGTCCTGACCGACCACCAGCGCATCCTCTTCTCCGGCGATGGCTACTCCGACGAGTGGCCCGTCGAGGCCGAGAAGCGCGGCCTTGCCAACAACAAGACCACGGCCGACGCCCTGCCCGCTTTTGTTTCCGATAAGGCCATTGCGCTCTTTGAGGAGACGGGTGTCCTGACCAAGGCCGAGGCTCAGTGCCGCTACGACTGCAAGCTCGAGAAGTACAACAAGCTCATGAACATCGAGGCCACCACGATGGTTCGCGAGGCGCGTCGTACCTATCGCCCGGTCATTACCGCCTATGCCACCAAGGTCGCTAAGGGCCTTGAGACTATTCGTGCCGCCGGTGCCGAGGCCGCCATGCAGTGCGAGCAGAACACGCTCAACAAGCTCTGCAACGGTATCACCACCATCAACGACTCCATCAAGGCGCTCGACGCCGTGCATCAGAAGGCCGAGGCCCTGGATGGCCAGGAGCAGGCAAACGTGTATGCACATGAGGTCGTTCCCGCTATGGATACGCTGCGCGCCGCCGTGGATGCCATGGAGGAGATCGTGGCCGCCGACTACTGGCCGGTCCCGACCTACGACGACATTCTGTTCTATGTGTAGAACGTAACTGACATATCGTCACGGTATTGAGCCGGGGTCCGCATCGCGCGGGCTCCGGCTTTTTTGTTGAACAAATTCACTAGGGCGGCGTCCGTTCGCGCCATTTGTTAGGGTAGGGGTGTGCGCGTTGCCGTGTCGTGAAAATGGAAGATGCTCGGAATATAACGCGCCTCGACATACTCAAATTGAGTTCCGGTTGAGTCGAATGTCTGGCTGGTTATGACCGCCAGATACGAAGAAGAATCGACGTCAAGCAACCGGCAGTCCTCGGCGTCAGGCTGGGCGAGTGTTATCGTTCGTTTGCTCACGGCAATGGTGAGCCCTAGCTCATCCTCGATGTAATGGAAGAGCGACAGGGTAGCATTCTGCTCGTTTAAGCCGGGGACGGAAGAGGTTAGGAAGTAGTGGCGGTCGACTAGGACCGGTTTATCGTCGAGCATGCGGACGAGCTTCAAATGCGTAAGGTCTTCTCCTTCGGGAAATCCCGTCAATTGAGCTAGATACTTATTGGTGCTTACATGTTCGAAATAGACGATTTTTGACGTTGGAATTGCTCCGATCGCGTGTGCCGATTCGCTGAACGAAGAAAGGCCACTTACGGTGAATGCGCCCTCTTTGCTGGTACCTGCAAGTGACGTCTCGATTACGAGGACTCCCTTGCCTTTAATGGACTGAACTAGACCTTCATTTGCGAGAAGTGAGATGGCCTTGCGCACCGTCATTCGAGAGCAGGAGAACTCTTTGGAAAGATTTTGTTCGGAAGGAAGGAGCGACCCCACGGGATGCTTGCCTTCGACAATCCGCTCTCGTAGGCTTCGGTATATTTCACTGTACAGGATTCTTGCCAAAATGCTCTCCTTATTGAGGTTGTACGGAATGCGTCGAATCGGCGCGATTATCCGCTTCTACCAATTATAGGAAGTGGAGACACTTAAAGTTGCCGTTTACCGCCATAAATCAACCGTTCACCCGCGTACCTAACATGTCTAGACAGATAGCAAATCATGTGGCTATAATTCAAGTCGTCAAGTACATGTCTAGACAGGAGGATTGCAATGGCAAAGCAGAGTTATGCAGTTACTATCGCGGGAGGCGGAAGCACTTATACGCCGGGCGTTGTTCTGACACTTCTCGCGAAGCGCGATGTGTTCCCCATCAATAGGATTACGCTCTATGACAACGATGCCGAGCGTCAGGGGACAATTGCCAAGGCATGTGCCATCTACATCAAGGAGAATGCTCCAGAGGTAACCTTCAGCTATACGACCGACCCTGAGGAGGCCTTCACAGGCATCGACTTTGTACTTGCCCAGATTCGCGTTGGCAAGTACGCTATGCGCGATAAGGACGAGAAGATCCCCCTGCGCTATGGCGTTCTTGGCCAAGAGACCTGCGGTCCTGGTGGCATTGCTTATGGGCTGCGCTCTATCGGCGGCGTACTCGAGATCCTTGACTACATGGAGAAATACAGTCCCGACGCATGGATGCTCAACTACTCCAACCCCGCGGCGATCGTTGCTGAGGCGACACGCCGTCTTCGCCCGGATTCAAAGATCATCAACATTTGCGATATGCCAATAGCCCTGATGGATATCATGGCTCAGATGTGTGGTCTCAAGGACCACAACGACCTCGTTGTCGGCTACTACGGCCTCAATCACTTTGGCTGGTGGACAAAGATTCACGACCGTGCTGGCAATGACCTTATGCCCACTATCAAGGCCCAAATGGCTAAAAATGGTTATGCCGGCGAGGATTCCGGCCTTGAATTCGTCGATGCGTCTTGGGACCAGACGTTCCGTAAGGCTAAGGATGTTTACGCGCTCGATCCGAATACCATCCCGAACACCTACCTCAAGTACTATCTCTTCCCGGACTATGTGGTTGAGCACACCGACCCCAACCACACCCGCACCGACGAGGTCCGTGAGGGTCGCGAGAAACGCGTCTTCGGCACCGCGCGTCAGATTATCGAAAAGGGCACGTCTGAGGGTTTCGGCCTTAAGCCGGATACCCACGCTGAGTACATTGTCGATCTCGCTCGCGCTTTGGCAGAGAACACCCGTGAACGTTTCTCGCTGATTGTTCCCAACGATGGGGCTGTGTCCAATTTTGACCCAACGGCTATGGTCGAGATTCCCTGCATCGTCGGCAGCGACGGCTACGAGAAAATTTGCCAAGGTGAGATTCCGCAATTCCAG
>URGY01000212.1 GCA_900547505.1 uncultured Collinsella sp. | reverse complement strand
CCAAAGCTAAAACCCGAGGCACCCATGGCCTGCAGGGCCGGCAGGAACGCGAACGAAACGCCCATGACGATGGGCAGGCCGCCGCCGATGCGACGGAAGGGAGCGAAGGCCTGAAGGGCCGTATCGATCGCCGAAAGAATGAGGGCGACCTGGATGATGTCGGTGCTCTGCTGGCTATTAAAGCCGTAGACGCCGGCCATGATGACCGCCGGGGTAATGATGCCGGCAAACGATGCCAGTACGTGTTGAAGGGCACACGGGATCATTTCCTTAACGGGAGGCATGCCTTCGCGAGTGAACAGGGCTTCAGTGCCGTTCGTAACCGTCTCCTGGGTCATTTGACCACCAATCCTCGAAGTAGTTGTTTTCGCATCTAACGCTCTATTGTGACGCAGTGCGGGGTTGAGGTTGTGCCTTCATTGCATATCGTATTAAAGATGATTCTCATTCTCAATAATAATTTTTTGTTATCAGACTATTCTTCAGCTGAAATAACGCATTTCCGCAGGTCAGGAAGGTGTCTGGTCAAAATAACATCTAACATTTCTTTTGGTCAACCGTTTACCGCTAAATTCCTACCGTTCGTCTGCATTACGCAATGTACCTGCGGATATACGAGATGATGGGCAGCGTGTTACCATGAGAAAAAATTGTTATGAACATTTCCGATTTCACCCAAAGGAGTTGCCCGTGAACGAGACCGTACGTCGCTTTTTGCCGATGGTCGATTTTCTGGAGCAGATACTCGGCAAAAACAGCGAAATCGTGCTGCACGATTTCTCGGATCCCGACCACGCCATCGTTGATATTCGCAACGGCATCGTGAGCGGCCGCAAGGTCGGCGGTCCCGCCACCGATCTGGCACTCAAGATCATGCACGACGCCAAGTATCGCGGCCTGCCGTTTATTACGGGCTACGAGGGGCGCGGTGTCGGCGGCAAGACGTTGGAGTCAGCGACGTACTTTATCCGCGAGAATGACGAGATCGTCGGTATGCTCTGCGTCAACACCGACCTCTCGACCGTGCGCTCCATCAACGCCATGGCGCAGCAGCTCATGGCGTGCTTCGACGCGGCGCCGACGCGCACGGAGCCCGCCCCTATCGAGGTCGAAAGCCTTTCGGAGTCCACACAGGAGCTCATCGACCGCAGCATTGCCGAGTTGCTGAGCACGCGCGGGCTGGATGTGGCGTCGCTTGGTCAGAGCGACCGCGTGGACGTCATTCGCCACCTCAACGGCAACGGGGTGTTCATGCTCAAGGGCGCCGTGGCCTGCGCCGCCACCGCGCTGGGTATCTCGGAACCCAGCGTCTACCGCTACCTGCAAAAAGTTCGCAAGGAGGGCTAACGGGCAAAATGAAGCGCGGCTCCACAAGCGATCCGTCACTTGACAAAAGACCCTGCAGCTCGCACGCGCTGCAGGGTCTTTTTGCATGTCATGTTTAGTTGTGGCCAACGCCTTAGAGAGCGGCGACGACCTCGATCTCGACCAGACCGCCAGCCGGAAGGGCGGCAACCTGGAAGGCGCTGCGCGCGGGGAACGGGGCCTCGAACTTGGAGGCGTAGATCTCGTTCACGGCGGCGAAGTCGGCGATGTCGGCCAGGTAGACCGTGGTCTTGACGACATCGGCAAAGGTGGCGCCGGCAGCGGTCAGCAGGGCCTCGACGTTGGCGAGGGACTGCTTGGCCTGGGCCTCGACGCCCTCGGGCATCTTGCCAGTTGCGGGATCGATGCCCAGCTGGCCGGACAGGAACACCATGTTGCCGGCCTGGATACCGGGGGAATACGGGCCGATGGCTGCGGGTGCGTTATCGGAAGACACGACGGTCTTGCTCATGTTTTTCTCCTTACAATCAGATAGAGAGCGTGAGCGCGGTGTTCGCACCGGGAGGCACAGTTCGGTCTGAACACCGCGCTTGATTGGGATAGTACTCAAGGTTTCTGTTTGATGCAAGAATATTATCAGCTTGCGAGAATATTTTATCGCCCAACGGTTTCCCCGAACCGCTGAACGGTTCTCATGTGGAGCAGCCAGTCCAAGCCGCTGAAGACTTTGTCCTGCTTAGGCTGCGGGCGTCGCCCACCGCAGCGACGCCACTATACTTTTGAATATCTGAGCATTTTGAAAGGCAGGATATGACCGCAACCGCCAGTCGAACCACCAACCGCAGACCCGAGCTTTTAGCGCCCGCCGGAGGACCCGAGCCCTTTGCCGCCGCACTCGCCGCTGGCGCTGATGCCATCTACTGCGGCATGGGCAGCTTCAACGCCCGCCGCAAGGCCACCAACTTTACCGACGAGGCCTTTGAGCAAGCCTGCCGCGCCGCACATCTAGCCGGGTCGCGCGTCTACGTCACGGTCAACATCGTCATCAAGCAATCCGAGATGGGCGATGCGCTGCAACTCATCCACCGCTGCTCCACGCTAGGCGCCGATGCCTTCATTATCCAGGACTGGGGCCTGTTCTTTGAGGTCAAGCGCACGATGCCCGGCATCGAGACACACATCTCGACCCAGGCGAACATCCACGACGACCGCGGAACTATCTGGTGCCGCGAGCAGGGCGCCGACCGCGTGACTCTCTCGCGTGAGCTCTCCATCGACGAGATCGCCGCCATCCACGACGCCGCGCCCGATGTGGACCTCGAGGTCTTTAGCCACGGCGCCATCTGCTTTTGCTACTCGGGTCTGTGCCTGCTGTCGAGCTTTGCCATGGCGGGCCGCTCGGCCAACCGCGGCATGTGCGCTCAGCCCTGTCGCCTGCCTTACGAGTTGATCGACGAGAACGGCCGCTCGCTCTCCCCTGCCGGTCGCGAGCGCGCGCTATGCCCGCGCGACACTAACACGTCACAGCTTGTTCGCCGTCTGTATGACGCCGGCGCCGCATCGCTCAAGCTCGAGGGCCGCATGAAGGCCCCCGATTACGTGTATTCCATCGTTGATGTGTATCGTCACGAAATTGACGACATGCTATCCGGAGCCGCCGTTGCCAAGGACGAGGAAGCCGCCCGCCAGCGCCAGCTCAAGCGCTGCTTCAACCGCGACTTTACGCACGCCTATCAGGACGGCACCTCGGGCGACGAGATGATGAGCTATGAGCGTTCCAACAACCTGTCTCTTATACACATCTCCGAGCCCACGAGACTACGCTGCATCTCG
>URGY01000211.1 GCA_900547505.1 uncultured Collinsella sp. | reverse complement strand
AGCGTAGTCTCGTGGGCTCGGAGATGTGTATAAGAGACAGGAAGGCCACTTAATGTGGCCTTCGTCTTGCGCAGGACTGTAGAGCAGGGAACTTCGTGCCCCGACGCCCGGGAGGACGTTTCATTTAGAAAGATGGACCGACCGCCGTCAGCGATGGGAGCTACTCCCCCAGCACGGCCTTTTTGGCGGCTGCAGCCATGTTGTCCAGATCTTCCTTGGTGGGGTGATCCTTTGCGGCGACCCAGTTATCGAGCAGCATCTTAAAGCGGACATTGTCGGGATCTTGCTCGAGCATGGCCTCGTAGCGCTGCTTGACCGCGGGGCCCATCTTGCCCTGGCACATCGCCCAGCCCGCAAGCTCGGCATCCCCAGCCAAATTGGAAGTTACGCGGTCGATAATCTGCTGATAATAGCTCTGGTCGGCCCCAAAGCCGCAGGTGCCAAACAGGAAGACGCGCTTGCCGTGCAAGGCGGAGAGCAACGCCGCGACCGAAGGCGTGCACGCGCCCTTGTCGCACCAAAAACCGACGAGCACCGTATCGGCCGCGCAGGCGCCCTGCGCCTCGAGCGCAACCTGATCTGCATCCGCATCGTCGCTCAACGCCGCGGCATGGACAAACTCAACACCCGCAGCCTGCAGAGCGCGCTTGATCGCGCCCGAAACCATCCTGGTATTACCGCTCTTGCTGTTAACCACCAAAGAGCACGTCATAGTCACGTTGCCTCGTTTCCCCCAAAACTAAAGCCACTAATGCAATTTATTAGATGAATATCTTAGTACTAACAACGCAGATGTAAACCATCTGTCACTAATCGGTGGCCCCTACTGGGCAAACTGGCTGCGGTAGAGTTCGGCGTAGAAGCCGCCTGCCGCTAGCAGCTCGTCGTGCGTGCCGCGCTCGATAATCTCGCCGTTGCGCATCACCAGGATGCAATCGGCGTTGCGAATCGTCGACAGGCGGTGCGCCACGACAAAGCTTGTGCGACCTGCCATGAGCTCGTCGAATGCCGCCTGAACCTGCAGCTCGGTGCGGGTATCGATGCTCGAGGTCGCCTCGTCCAGCAGCAAAATCGCCGGGTCGGTGAGCATGACACGCGCGATGCACAGCAGCTGTTTTTGACCCTGGCTAAACGTGCCGCCGTCCTCGCCGATCACTGTATCGTAGCCGCCTGGCAGCTGCACGATAAACTTGTGCGCGTGCGCGCGCTTGGCCGCCTCGACAACCTGTTCGCGCGTGGCATCGGGACAACCATAGGCGACATTTTCCGCCACCGTGCCCTCGAACAGCCACGTATCCTGCAGCACCATGCCAAAGGCGCGGCGCAGGCTTGCGCGCGTGTAGTCACGCGAGGAACGGCCATCGACCGCAATGCGACCGGCATCGATATCGTAAAAACGCAGTAGCAAATTGACGAGCGTCGTCTTGCCACAGCCCGTAGGACCGACAAGGGCAAAGCGCATGCCGGGCTTAGCCTCGATGCAGATGTCCTGCAGCAGTTTGCGGTCGGGCACATAGCTAAAGTCCACATGCTCAAACGAAACCTCGCCCTTCGGGGCGGCAAGCTCAATGGCATCCACAGCGTCGGACTCCTGCTCGCGCGCATCGAGCAGCGCAAACATGCGGCGCGCCGAGGCATAGGCCGTCTGGATCTGCGTAATGACGTTGGTGACCTCGTTGAACGGCTTGGTGTACTGGTTGGCATAAGACAGAAAGATTTGAACGCCGCCCACCGTAAGCGCCGCGGGCACGCCCGTGATCACGCCCACGCAGCCGATCACAGCGACCACGGCATAGATGATGTTATTGATAAAACGCGTACCGGGGTTGGAGAGCGAACCCATAAACTGCGCGCGCTCGCCCGCGGTGTAGAGCTCGGCATTGAGGGCGTCGAAGCGCTGCTGAGCGCGCGGGCCGTAGGCGAAGGCATCCACGAGCTTTTGCTCACCCACATACTCCTCGATATGACCACCGAGCTGGCCCTGAATACGCTGCTGGGCCGTAAAACTCTTGTTGGAAAGCTTGGCAATAGCACCGGCTGCAAAAATGGAAAGCGGCGTGACGAGCACCACCACGAGCGTCATGGCCAGGTTGATGGAGAGCATAAACGCAAGCGTGCCCACGATGGTGATGACGCCGGTAAAGAGCTGCGTAAAGCCCTGCAGCAGGCCGTCGCCCACTTGGTCGACATCGTTGACCACGCGGCTCATAAGGTCGCCGTGGGCATGGCTGTCGATAAAGCTGAGCGGCATGCGACTGAGCTTGTCGCTCGCCTCCACGCGCATGTCGCGCACCGTTTCGTAGGACAGGCGGTTGACGCAGTAGCCCTGCAGCCACTGGAAGGCCGCGGCACCTACCACGACGAGCGCGAGTTTGGTAACGAGCGGCAGCAGCGCATCGAAGTCAACCTGCCCGGCGGCAACGATGAGGTCGATGCCCTCGCCAATGAGGATGGGCGTGTAGAGCTGCAGAATCACGGAGATGGCGGCACTCACAAACGACGCTACAAACGAAATGCGATGCGGGCGAACATAGCCCAGCAGGCGGCGGGTCACCGCACCCACGGGATAGCGCTCGGGATCGCCGGGCTGGCGCGGACCGTCACCCAGGTCGTTGAGGCTATCGTTGCCGGACACGTTGGCCGTCATCGTGGCGACAGAACCGGAGGAAGTGTACGGATTCATTTAGCAGCCCTCCTTTGCGCAGGCAGATGCAGGGGCGGTCGGGGCACCTGGGGTGGGCGCGGGTGTCGCACTCCCCTGCCGGCCCTCGAGCTCCTCGCGGCGAAGCTGCGACTGGCAAATCTCGCGATAGAGCTGGCAGGTCGTGTACAGTTCATCGTGCGTGCCCAGGCCCGCAACCGAGCCGTGGTCGAGCACGCAGATCATGTCGGCGTCGCGCACGGTCGAGACGCGCTGGCTCACGATGACGGTCGTGAGCGGCAGCCCGCCCTCGGCGGCACCGCGCATGCTTCGTTCGCGAATGGCATGGCGAAGCGCCGCATCGGTCTTAAAGTCGAGCGCCGAAGCGGAGTCATCCATGATCAGAACCTGCGGCGAGCCCACCAGGGCACGCGCGATAGTCAGGCGCTGGCGCTGGCCACCGCTAAAGTTCTTGCCGCCCGCCTCGACCGGCGCGTCGAGCCCCTGAGGCTTGCTGCGCACGAACTCGCTCGCTTGCGCCATATCGAGC
>URGY01000210.1 GCA_900547505.1 uncultured Collinsella sp. | reverse complement strand
TCCATGTGCTCGTCGCGCAAACGTCTGCCCTCGGCAGCGAAGCGCTCGCCCTCTTCGGTGAGGCTTACCGACACGGCGCGGTAATCGCCGCTTGCGCGGTGCCGCTCGATGAGGCCCTTCTCCTCGAGGGTCTTGAACGTCTGGGACAACGCGCTCGGCGTCGTGTGCGTCAGCTCCGCGACGCGACCCGGCCTGACGTCCTCGCACGTATGCTGAAGAGCGCTGACCGTCATCATCGTGCGCGCCTCGGACGGCGTCACGCCTTCGGGCGTTGGCGGCGTGAACCGCTCGCGCCGTGAGCGCTGCATAAGCTCGTACAGCTCGCGTTTCGTCTCATTGAACGAATCCGTCATCTCATCTTCCTTGCCTTCGATTCCTGTCGTATACAATTTAGTCGCTAAACTTTATCACTACTGTGAAATTTCACACCAAAATGTTTCCCTCATCACAGAACCTGCATGCGAACCCGGCGCACGCTTTCCCAAACTTTTTCAAATTGGGGTATTGCGCGAATCGGCGACACCCGGTAATATATTCCGCGCTGCAAAGCACGGGGTGTTAGCTCAGTTGGTTAGAGCGCCGGCCTGTCACGTCGGAGGTCGCGGGTTCGAGCCCCGTACTTCCCGCCAACGCAATTAAAGCCACGTCTTCGGACGTGGCTTTTTGCGTTTGATGCACTTTGTTTCGATAGAACGATCGCCCTGGTACATCTTCGCCCAGAATCCCCGCGCCTTCGGGAACGCAAGTAAAATCTAATAAATATATCTGTCTGAACAACAGCTTTGTTGCGCAACACCTGTTCTACGAGACAGGGGGTTAGGTTATACTAAATTGCACTGTGCGCCGCATCTGATGCATTTCGCTCCAAGCGCGGCACTCAGTGGATATCCGATTTACCATTTGGATGTCCTGGCAGTCATTTAGCGTCTCGACACAAGCTCGGCCCCGGAGCTCGTTCGAGCTGTTCGTATTCCTTGAAAGGGGAAAAATGGACATATCGAGGAAGACTGATTACGCCCTTCGTATGCTGGCGATGCTTGCCGAGGATCCGGAGTGCTTGCTTTCTGTTCGCACCGCTGCCGAAGAGGTCAATGTCCCGTATTCGTTTGCCCGCTCGATTCAGCACGGTTTGGTCCAGGCCGGTATTGTGGAGAGCCTGCGTGGCGTCCACGGTGGCATGCGTCTCAAGGTCAGTCCGGACGACGTCACTATCCGCCAGGTCGTCGAGGCCGTTCAGGGTCCTATGGTTATGAACGATTGCACCGCGCCCGATGGTGACTGTGCGCGCATGGGCGCGTGCTGCTATCATCCCCTGTGGGCCGGAGCTCAGGCGTTGATGCGCGACTACCTCGATTCCGTTTCGCTCGGCGACATCGTCGCTCACCGCCAGTTCCCGGCCGTCGATCCCAAGTTCGCCGACCGCGAAGCGTTTCCCGAGTACGCCACCTGCGCGTGCGCTTACCGGGAGGAATAGCGCCGCATAAGGAGCATAGCCATGATTCAGGACCCCTTTCGTTCGATGATTCGTTCGGAAGGGGTCCTGCGTTATCGCGACCTTCCGTGGCGCCGCACACGCGATCCGTACATCATTTGGCTTTCTGAGGTCATGCTGCAGCAAACGCAGGTGCCGCGTGTGGAGGCGCGCATGCCGGTGTGGCTCGATCGTTTTCCGACCGTGCAGGCGCTTGCCCAGGCCGCGCCTTCCGATGTTTTGGACGCTTGGCAGGGCATGGGCTACAACCGACGCGCTCTGGCGCTTCACGGGGCCGCTCAACGGGTCGTAGAGGATTGGGGCGGGGAGTTTCCGCGCGAGACGCGTGACCTGGTCGCCCTGCCTGGTATTGGCCCGGCAACGGCGCAGGGTATCCGGTCGTTTGCGTTTGATCTTCCGGGCGTGTATCTGGAGACCAATGTGCGCACGGTCTTTCTGCATCACTTCTTTCCCGATGTACCGGCTGTTCCCGATCGCGAGCTGGTGCCGCTGATTCAGGCGGCCTGTCCGGCGGCCCCCGGTGCGTCGGCGGACGAGATCGCTCCCTTTGCCGTGCCGCTCGATGATGCCGACACGCCGCGCGCGTGGTATTACGCGTTGCTAGATTACGGCGCATATCTAAAAAAGACGTTGCCCAATCCGTCCAGGCGGTCGGCGGGCTATAGCCGTCAGTCCAAGTTTGAGGGCTCGCGTCGCCAAAAGCGCGCGCATATCGTGCGTATGTTGCTGGCAGCGCGCGATGGGCAGCCGGCGGGGATTACGCTTGCTGATGCCGTGGTGGGCGTTAACGAGATGGAAGCGGCAGCCGGTCGCGGGCCGGTCGAGTGCGACTTGATCGCGGGCATTCTAGCTGACCTGGAGCGCGAGGGCTTTTGCCGAGCCGAGGACGATCGTTGGTTGAGTGTGTAGCCCGCTCAAATCTGAAGAACGGGATTGTAAGGTTTAAATTCGCGGCTTGAGGGCATCCTAAAGACAAGGTCGCTCAAAGCCTATGGGCGGCACGTGTTGAAGGGAAGTACACCTATGGATTTTGAGAACTCTCAGACCAAGAAGAACCTCGAGACTGCTTTTGCCGGTGAGTCCCAGGCACACACCAAGTATCGCTACTATGCATCCAAGGCCAAAAAGGACGGCTACGTTCAGATCTCGAATATCTTTGCCGAGACGGCGGGCAACGAGTCCGAGCACGCCAAGCTGTGGTTTAAGTATCTGCACGACGGCGCCGTTCCGGGTACTCTGGACAACCTGCGCGACGCCGCCGCGGGCGAGAACTACGAGTGGACCACGATGTACGACGAGTTCGCCAAGACCGCCGAGGAGGAGGGCTTTGCCGAGATCGCCGAGAAGTTCCGTGGCGTCGCCGCCGTCGAGAAGGCCCACGAGGAGCGCTATAACAAGCTCGTCGAGCGCATTGAATCGGGCGAGGTGTTTGAGCGTGAGGGCGTGAAGGTGTGGAAGTGCCTGAACTGCGGGCACCTACACGTTGGTGCCGAGGCGCCTGAGGTGTGCCCGGTGTGTAACCACCCCAAGGCGTACTTTGAGGAGCAGGTGGTGAACTACTAGCGCTTGGCGCTGGCTGCTGCGGGGCGCGGGGCGGGAGGCCGGATTGCCTTCCCTCCCCGCTCACGGCTCCGCAGGGTCGCGTTGAGGGAAGGCAATCCGGCCTGTCTCTTATACACATCTCCGAGCCCACGAGACTACGCTGCATCTC
>URGY01000209.1 GCA_900547505.1 uncultured Collinsella sp. | reverse complement strand
ACGAGATGCAGCGTAGTCTCGTGGGCTCGGAGATGTGTATAAGAGACAGGCATGGCTCGGTCCACCGCAATATCTGCCAGACGTGCGGCGCGGTCTACAGCGCCGAATGGATTTGCGCGCGCGAGCACGAGGATGCCGCGGGCGTGCCCGTGTGCCCTACGTGCGGCGGTCGCATCAAGCCCGATGTGGTCCTCTACGAAGAACCGCTCGATGAGCGTGTGCTTACCGGCGCCGTTGCTGCCATCGCCGCATCCGACGCCCTTGTCGTGGGCGGGACCTCGCTCGTGGTGTATCCGGCGGCGGGCCTCACGCGTTACTTTACTGGCGATGCGCTGGCCATTTGCAATTTGGCACCCACCGATCAGGATGCAAATGCCGACCTGCTGATTTCTTGCGACATCGCGGCCGCGTTTGCATTCTAGCCCGCGCGCGCGGATACAATAGAAAGACTGATTGCAAAGCGACCCCGCCGCCTGTGCCCGAGCGCGGCGACGTGGGCATTTTAGGAGGATGTTCATGGCGAACGACAGCAAGACATGGCGGTGCGGAAAGTACGAGCTCAGCTTTGACCGTCCGCGTATCATGGGCGTCCTCAACGTGACGCCCGATTCGATGAGCGACGGCGGTGAGCACTTTGACCAGGATGCCGCTATCGAGTACGGCCTGGCGATGCTCGATGCCGGCGCCGACATCATCGACGTGGGCGGCGAGTCCACGCGTCCTGGCTTTACCCCGGTCAACCCCGACGAGGAGGCGCGTCGCGTGCTGCCCGTCGTGCGCGCGCTCGCCAAAGAGGGCGCCATCGTCTCGATCGATACGCGTCATGTGGCGGTTGCCAAGGCGGCAGTGCGCTGCGGTGCTTCGATTGTCAACGACGTGACGGGCTTCACCGATCCCAAGATGGTTGAGTTCGTTAAGACAAGCACCTGCGGCGTTATCGTAATGCACGCCGGCGAGGTCGCCGCACCCGCACGCACGCACGCGACGGTGCAGCTCGATACCTCGGCTGCGGCGTTTGTTGCCGAGAAGGCACGCGAAGCGGCTGTCGAGGCCGCGCGCGAGGCCGAGAAGCCGGCCCGTCGCCGTCGCGGCAAGTTGCTGGGCGAGCCCAAGGTTGAAGCCAAGCTTCCGGGCGGTGTGGTACAGCCCTCGCTGCCGCTTGGCGAATCGGAGCCCGCGCCCGAGTCCGAGTCAGAGAAGCCGGCTGCCGAGCAGGCTGCCCCTGCCGCCGCTGCGCCCGAGACCGTGCCCGCAGCTGCCGAAGCCGCACCAGAGCCCAGCGATCACCTGGCCGCCATGATGCGCCGCAGTGCCCGCCGTGAGGAAGCCTATGTGCCCACTTCGCAGCTCCGCCGCTTTACCCTGCCCGATTCTGCACCCATCATGCGCCGCGTCATGGGCTTTCTGTCCGATCAGGCCCGCACGCTCATCCATGCCGGCGTGTCGCGCGACCGTATCTGCATCGATCCCGGCTCGGGCTTTGGCAAGACGGCCAACGAAGACATCGTCATCCAGCGCGAGACCGCCAAGATGGCGTCGCTGGGCTATCCGCTCATGTGCGCCGTGTCGCGCAAGCGCTTTGTGGGCGCCGTCTCGG
The DNA here is from genome assembly GCA_900547505.1 of uncultured Collinsella sp. Lineage (GTDB taxonomy): Bacteria > Actinomycetota > Coriobacteriia > Coriobacteriales > Coriobacteriaceae > Collinsella. The sequence continues at coordinate 1,610 of URGY01000209.1, read as the reverse complement.
GCGTGACCCAGGCCGCCGCGCGCGATGCCGCCACGTTTGGTGTGTGCCTGGGCGCCATCCAGGCCGGCGCCAACATCGTGCGCGTGCACGACGTCGCTGGCTTTGCGCAGTTCCTGAACGGTTACTGGGCTGTCGCCGAGCCGCAACCGCGCCGTGCGTTTGTGGCTGTGGGTTCCAACCTGGGGCATCGTTGCGACAACATCCGCGCCGCGCGCAACATGATTGCCGAGATTCCGCTTACCTGTGTGTCCAACTGCTCGCGCATCTACGAGAGCGAGCCGGCTTACGAGACGCGCCAGGACACGTTTGCCAACGCCATCATCGAGATCAAGACCGAGCTGGCGCCGTTGGTGCTGCTCGATGAGCTCATGAAGATTGAGGCCGAGCTGGGCCGTGACCGCTCCAAAAAGGCCAAGGCAAACGGCCCGCGCACCATCGACTTGGACCTGCTGTGGATGGACGGCGAGACCCACGGCGGCAAGAAGCTGCGCCTGCCGCATCCGCTGATCGGCGAGCGAGACTTTGTGCTGGTGCCGCTCGAGGACCTGATGCACGACCCGGCGCGGTTCTTCCGCTACAACGGCGTCGAGGTCAAGGAGCCCGAGGATCGCGTGGGCCATATCGTGGGCGAATTGGGGCGTATGTAGATGATCGAGATGAATACTGTTGCCGCCGGTACCGAGCTCGACGCGGCGCGTGACGCGGGCCGCGAGGGCGTGTCCGCGGGCTGGTGCGCGTGGAGCGCGGGCGATGCTTCGCTGACGTTTTCGCTGGTTGTGCGTCCGGATGTGAACATGCATGCCTTCCACGGCCTGCCGTTTGTGGCGGCGATGGGCATGATGGACGCGTTTGCGGGCACGGTCGCAACGCCGGGTCTGGGGCTTGCCGGCAAAGTGGGCATCCAGTGGCCGAGTGACATCGTGTGCGGCGCGCCTGCGTTTGAGACGTCGCTCGCGCGTGTTGCCGTGAACGGCGGTGCCGGTGCCGCGGGCATGTTTGCCGCGGTGACGGTGGATGTTGAGCGTGCGGCACTGAGCGAGCTTGGCGTGGATATGGCTGACGAAGCTCTGGTCGAGGAGTTGGTCGCCGCCGTGCTGGCCCGCGTGGATGCCTGGGCGGTTGTCGCCAACACGCCACAGGGTGCTGCCGGTCCGCTGGCCCCCGTGCTGGGCGAGTACTTCGACATGGTGCCGCTGCTGGGCCGCCAAGTTGCGGCGGTGTCGCCCAACGGTTTGCCGCTTGCGGTCGGTGTGTTTGCGGGCCTGGACATCTGGGGCCGCGCGACCATCAAGACCGATGCCGGCGAGCAGGAGTTTCCGCCCGAGGCCGTACGAATTCGCGGGCTGTAGCGCGTGGCGCCCGCGCTCAAAGATAACGATGACAACAGAAGCTCTCCTCGGCCTGTGCCGGGGATGGTCTTTGCACGACTACAGGGTGGCATCGCGGTCCTATTCCTCAAAATAGATAATTTTTCGATTTTGAGGAATAGGGAATGGGCACGATGCCGCTGAACGGGGCGTATTCGAAAGAATCTATTCCTCAAAAATGAAAATAATTGAGGCTTCGGTAGTTTGTGTGACAAGGGGCTAGCCTAGGCAGCAACGCTCTTC
>URGY01000208.1 GCA_900547505.1 uncultured Collinsella sp. | reverse complement strand
CTACACAAGGCTATTCGTCGGCAGCGTCAGATGTGTATAAGAGACAGCAGCACGCTCAGCCCGTGCTTCTGTCGCATCATCTGCTGGCGTATTCCTGGATGTTCGCGCGCGACTTTACACGCCTGAAGGCCGCCTTTGATGCCGCCGACAGCTGCCCGCTGGGTGCTGCCGCGCTTGCCGGTACGAGCTATCCGCTCGATCGTCAGATGACGGCTGCCGAACTTGGCTTTGCGGGCGTGATTCCCAACTCGCTCGATGCGGTTTCCGACCGTGATTTCCTGCTCGATCTGCATTACGCCGGATCCGTCATGGCGTTGCACCTGTCGCGTCTTTCCGAGGAGATCGTGCTGTGGTCGAGCTCCGAATTTGGCTTTATCACGCTTTCAGACTCCTACTCCACCGGCTCGTCTATCATGCCGCAGAAGAAGAACCCCGACTTTGCCGAGCTTATCCGCGGCAAGAGCGGTCGCGTGTACGGCAACCTGGTGCAGCTGCTGGTAACCATGAAGGGCTTGCCGCTTGCTTATAACAAGGACTTGCAGGAGGACAAGGAGGGCGCGCTCGATACCGCCCATACGCTCATGCAGTGTCTGTCGGTTATGGCCGGTATGATTTCGACTTGGACCGTCAACGAGGATGCCATGGCGCGCGAGTGCGGCGTGGGGCACCTTGCCGCCACCGATGTTGCCGATTACCTGGCTAAGCGTGGTCTGCCGTTCCGCGAGGCACATGCCGTGGTGGGCCATCTGGTCCTGATGTGTGAGAAGCGTGGCTGCAATCTTGAGGACCTGCCGTTTGAGGTGTTCCAGGAGGCAAGCCCGCTCTTTGAACGCGATATTACCGAGGCGCTCGACATCCCGTCGATTGTCGCTGCACGCACGACCGAGGGCGGTACCGCCCCTGCCGCCGTTGCCGTGCAGCTGCAGCGTGCCGAGGCACAGCTCGTGGCCGACGAGGGCGTGTTCGGATCGCTGACCAAGGTCGTCGAGATGGGCCACGGGATAAAGTAAGGGTTTGGCCGAAGCCGTTTTTGCCATTTATTGAGGAATCGTATTTTGCTTTACGGGCGTCTGCTGATGTGGGCGTCCGTATTTTGTTGCTATGGGGGAGGGGCTTGTCGAGAAGTTCTGTAGGACCTTTGGGCAGGTTGTGAAGGGGGTACGTTCGCGGGCGGCAACCGACCGTCTGCTCTGCTCGATGCGGTTGATGGGCAGTCGGATGGTACTCTAATCGAGCTTCGAAACAGAAGTGACACATATGGAACGCTTCAATAAATTGCAACGTTTCAATAAACAGCTTTTTGTTTAACTGCAGCTAAAACTCTGTTACGATGCAGTCCAGGCGGGTGCCGGAATGGGACTTGGGCACGCGCGAACCTACTTGAAAGGCTACCTTATGGCTATCGAGAAGACCTTCATCATGATTAAGCCCGACGCGGTGCGCGACCGCAAAATCGGCGAGATTGTTGCTCGCATCGAGCGCAGCGGCCTTGTCATCGAGCGCATGGAGATGACCACGCTCGAGCGCGCTACCGTCGAGGAGCACTACGCCCATCTGGCCGACAAGCCCTTCTTTGGCGGTCTCTGTGACTTTATGACGAGCGGTCCGGTCGTCAAGATGGTCGTTTCCGGTCTCTCCGCTGTTGCTAAGATGCGCACCCTCATGGGCGCTACTAATCCGCTTGACGCTGCTCCTGGTACCATCCGCGGCGACTTTGCCGTCGATGTCAACGCCAACGTGATCCACGGCTCCGACTGCCTGGAGAACGCCGAGATTGAGATCAAGCGCTTCTTTGGCTAAACCAGCTTTGACTCCTTAAAGCTGTTAGCGTGTGGCTTGGGCGCCGCGGAACTCCATCCGCGGCGCCCTTTTATTCCAAAATCTATGAAGGGGCCCGCTCGGTCATGAGTTCCGAGCGGGCCCCTGCTGTTAGCTTGTGACACTGAGTGGTTTAGGCCTCGTCGACGACCTTGAGGCCGCGCGTGTGGTCGATCTCGTTGAGGAGGTTAACGCGACGCTCGTGACGACCGCCCTCAAACTCGGCGTCGAGCCACTCGTCGACAATCATCTTGGCGAGCTCGGAGCCCACGACGCGGGCGCCAAAGGCGAGCACGTTGGTATTGTTGTGCATGCGGGAGAGCTTGGCGCTGAAGGGCTCGGAGCACACGACGGCGCGCACGCCCTCTACCTTGTTAGCAGCCAGGCTGATACCGACGCCGGTGCCGCAGATCAGGATGCCCAGGTCGACGTCGCCGTTGGCAACGGCCTTACCCACCTTGTAGCCGGCGATGGGGTAGTCAAAGCTCTCGGAGGTGTCGGTGCCAAAGTTCACGACCTCGCAGCCGCGCTCCTTCAGGTGCTCGGAGATGATGTTCTTGAGCTCGACGGCGGCGTGGTCGTTACCGATACCGATCTTCATGGATGATTCCTCTCTGGTCTGTGCGGCGCAAATGCTAAAGGTGTTTACCGCGTTCGACTGCATGATAACGCGACTCTTGCGTAAACGCTCGGGCGTTTTTTGGTCAAACGCTTTAGCATGCAACAAGACCGGCTTCTCATGAATAATGCCACCAATTTGTGCTTGAGCGCCGTCCGCCGGAACCATGGTTGCGGTTTTTGATGCATTGTTATCAAATAAAGGAACTGACCATTCTTGAGGGCCCAGCCCGTTATGCAAGTAGGAGATACCTATGCCTACCGATTCCATCCGTGATGCCGCGTTTTGCGATGTTTTGAACCGCGAGCTTGTCTGCGCGCTCGGCTGTACCGAGCCCATTGCCGTTGCCTATGCAGCAGCGCTGGCGAGCCAGACGCTCGGTTGCGATCCCGATCATATGGATGTTGCCTGCTCGGGCAACATCATCAAGAACGTTAAGAGCGTGACCGTGCCCAACTCGGGCGGTATGCACGGTATTGAGGCCGCGGCCGTGCTGGGTGCCGTGGGCGGCGACGCCAAGAGCGCGCTCGAGGTGCTCGAGAGCGTTAACAATGAAGACCGTGCTCGCGTGGCCGAGCTCCTCGCCGACGCCGACTACTGCGATGTGTCGCTTGTCGAGGGTGTGCCCAACCTCTACATCAAGGTGACTGCGACGGCCGGGGGCCATACCGCGGTCGTCGAGATTACCGATCACCACACCAATGTCACGTGCCATACGCTCGACGGTATTCCTGTCTCTTATACACATCTGACGCTGCCGACGAATAGCCTTGTGTAGAT
>URGY01000207.1 GCA_900547505.1 uncultured Collinsella sp. | reverse complement strand
CGAGATGCAGCGTAGTCTCGTGGGCTCGGAGATGTGTATAAGAGACAGTCCTTACACGTTAAAGCGGAAGTGCACGACGTCGCCATCGGCCATGACATAGTCCTTGCCCTCAATACGCAGCTTGCCGGCGGCCTTGGCGCCCTGCTCACCGCCGAGCTCGATGTAGTCGTCGTAGCCAATGACCTCGGCCTTAATAAAGCCACGCTCAAAGTCGGTGTGGATGACGCCGGCGGCCTGCGGGGCGGTCGCGCCCTGACGAACCGTCCAGGCCTTGACCTCCATCTCGCCGGCCGTAAAGAACGACTGCAGGCCGAGCAGCTTGTAGGCAGCCTGAGCGAGCACGTCCAGGCCGGGCTGCTCCAGGCCCAGGCTTTCCAGGTAGTCGGCGGCGTCCTCGGGATCGAGCTCGGAAAGCTCGGCCTCGATCTTGGCGCAGATAGGCAGTGGCTTGACACCATCGATGGGCGCCAGGTCCTCGTTGAGCATATCCTCGTCCACGTTGGCCACATACAGGATGGGCTTCATGGTGAGCAGGAACAGGCCCTTGGCGGCGGCACGCTCCTCGTCGGTCATCTCCATGGATGCGGCGCGCTTGCCCTCGTTGAGCCAGGCAAGCAGGCGCTTGGCCACCTCGAACTTGGGCATGAGCTCCTTGTCGCGTTTGGCCTCCTTCTCGAGCTTGGGCAGCTGCTTCTCGAGCGTGCCCATGTCGGCCAGGATGAGCTCGGTCATGATGGTGTCGGCATCGCCGGCGGGATCGACGAACTCGCCCGTGCGGCCCACCTCACGCATGACGTTGGGATCCTTAAAGTAGCGCACGACCTCACAGATGGCGTCGGTCTCGCGGATGTTTGCCAAGAACTGGTTGCCCAGGCCCTCGCCCTCGTTGGCACCCTTCACCAGGCCAGCGATGTCGACAAACTCGACCGTAGCCGGCACAATACGGCCGGGGTTAACGATGTCGGCGAGCTTTTGCAGGCGGCTATCGGGCACATCGACGATACCCACGTTGGGGTCAATCGTGGCAAACGGGTAGTTGGCGGCAAGGCCGGTCTTTTTGGTAAGCGCGGTGAACAGCGTCGACTTGCCCACGTTGGGCAGGCCCACGATACCGATGGAAAGGGACACGACAGCTCCTTTTGGTACAGGTACTTCAAACTTCATAAGTATAGCGCCGCCGCAGCATCCGGGCGAATCCGGACGCCGCGGCGGCGCAAATGAAGCAGAGATGCGTGAGTGTTCTAGACAGCAGTCCTTACTTAAGCTCGGGCCAGAAATCCTTGTTGGCCTCGATGAGCTCGTCCAGGATCTGCTTAGCAACGCTTGCCGAAGGAATGGTCTTGGAGAGCGTGAGCGCCTGCCAGAGCTTCTGGTAGCTGCCCTCGACCCAAGCCTGGACAACGAGCTTCTCGACGGAAACCTGCTGCTCCATCAGGCCCTTCTGGAACTGCGGGATCGGGCCCTGGCAGATCTTCTCAAAGCCGTTGGAGCCGACGATGCAAGGCACCTCGACCATGGCTGTCGGGTCGAAGTTGGGCACAGCACCATCGTTGGGGACGATCAGCAGGAAGCGCTCGAGCGTGTTCTCGGCCAGCGCGCAGGCAAGGTCGACGATGTAGTTGGCGTGTACGTCGGGCTCAAAGCCGCCGTCCTTGGCAGTACCCTTGGCGATGATGTCGCGGCAAGCGCCAAAGACCTTCTTCTCGCGGCCGTCCATAACCTCATTGGCGCGAGTGTAGTTGGGGTCAGACGTCTCGACAACATAGTCCGGGTACAGGTAGTACTTGAGGTAGGTGTTGGGAATCGTCTCGGGATCGACAGCATAGACATCCTTGGCCTTGCCGAAGGTGTGAATCCAGCTCTCCTCGACATGCTGCTCCTTACCGGCCTCGTGCTCGATGCCGTCCAGGTAGCCGTTCTTAGCCATGTGCTCCTTAATCTGCGGCATGAGGTCGTTGCCATCCTTGTCGTAGATCTTGCTCCACCAACCAAAGTGGTTGAGGCCGTAGTAGCTATACTGCAGCTCGCGACGATCCTTGATGCCGCACATACGGCTCATCTTATCCATGAGGTCGATCGGCATGTCGCAGATGTTGATGATGCGGCTGTTGGGGCGCAGCACGCGGCAGGCCTCGGCGACGATAGCTGCGGGGTTGGAGTAGTTGAGCATCCAAGCGTTGGGGCTGTACTTCTCCATGTAGTCGAGGATCTCGATGACGCCGCCGATGGAGCGCATGCCGTAGGCGATACCGCCGGCACCGCAGGTCTCTTGGCCAACGCAGCCGTACTTGAGAGGAATCTTCTCGTCGAGCTCGCGCATGGCGTACAGGCCAACGCGGATGTGAGCAAGGACGAAGTCGGTCCCGGTGAATGCGGTCTCGGGGTCGGTGGTGTAGCTAAACTCAACCTCGGGGGCGTTCTCGTGGAAGTAGATCTCGCAGGCCTTGGCCACGGTCTCCTGGCGCTCGGCGTTGTTGTCGTAGAAGGTCACCTTGTTGACCGGGAAGCGGTCGCGCTCCTCGAGCAGCATCAGGGCAATGCCCGGGGTAAAGGTGGAGCCACCGCCGGCAATGGTCACGGCATAGTTCTTCTTGGACATGATGTCCTCCTCATTCTGGCCGCTTACTCAATCCGTCCCCGCACGCGGCCTTGCGCGGTTTGGAATTGTTACCTAGAAGTGGAGTTTTTTATCTCTAGAATCGGCCTTGCGGTGCATACCGGCTCTGCAAGGCCGATTGTTTCGATGGACGATGGTTTACAGAAGACTCTCGAACTTCAGAAGACTCTCGAACTTCTCGCGAACCTGCGGGACGGTAAGGCCGATGATGACCTGGATTGACTGACCTTGGACCACCAAGCCATGCGTACCGATCGCCTTGAAGGAAGCCTCGGGTGCAACGACGCCCTTGTCCTTGACGTTAACGCGCAGACGGGTAGCGCAGTTCGTTACATCGATGATGTTATCCGCGCCACCGAGCAGATCGAGGATGTTCTCGGCAAGCACCAAGCGCTCATCATCTTTACTCTGGGCGACCGATTTGCCAGCACCGCCCTGCTTTTGCTTGTAGTCGGCCTTGGACTTGAGCTCGACCTCAACATCGTCATCCTCGCGACCGGGGGTCTTAAAGTCGAACTTGACGATCAGGAAACGGAAGACCACGACCCAAAGAGCGGTAAAGCACAGACCGACAAGGATGGAGATGGCGTACTGCAGACCCTGTCTCTTATACACATCTCCGAGCCCACGAGACTACGCTGCATCTCG